>MGPV01000029.1:0-11381 GCA_001797615.1 Deltaproteobacteria bacterium GWC2_65_14 | reverse complement strand
GTCGCTCCAGGACGCCATCCCCCTGCTCCCCCGCGGGGTCCGGGAAGAGGTCGCCTGGATCTTCCAGCGGATCCGGATAGGGACACCCGTTTCGGAGGCGCTCACGCACTGGGAGAAGCGGCTTCCCTGCGAGGAGGTGGTCCTGTTCGTCCGCCCGCTGAACAGCGCCCTTTCCACCGGGAGCGACGTGGCGAATCTCCTCTCCCGGTGCAGGGATATCCTGCAAGCGAAATTGCTCATGGAAGGGCGGCTCCGGAGCATGACCGCCCAGTCCCGTCTCCAGGCGATCGTCCTCACCCTTCTCCCCCCGGGATTCATCCTCGTGCTGTCGAGGATCGATCCGGAGTATCTTCCCCGCTGCCTGGAGACGGCTCCGGGACTTGCGATCCTTTCCGTCGCCGCGATCCTCCAGCTGTTCGGGTGGCTCTGCATCCGGAAGATCATGGCGGAAACGCCGTGACCGCACGGGACCTGCTCCTGGTCGCAGGGATGGTGTTCCCGGGAGTCTATTTCCTGGTCCTGGGGATCGGCCGGCTGTTCCCGCCCGGCGGCGGGCAGCCGGTCAGCGACCGCATCTCCCGCCTTCACGTCACGGCGCGGGATCGGCTCGTCGAAACCGGGATCTTTCCGTTTCCGGGAGTGCGCCTGGTGACCTCCTGCCGTCCCCTCCATGCCGCGGAAGCCGCCTTTCTCGGAATCCTGGCCCCGGCCCTGATCGCGGATTGTTCGATCCGGCGGCTGTTGCTGCTTCTCCCGCTTTCCGGTACGATCGGCTTCCTCGTCCTCTTTCTCTCCATGAGGGAACAGGCGCGGCAACGGATCCGGGCGCTCCGTTCCTCCCTGCCGATCGCCTCCTTCCTGCTCTCCCTGCTCCTGGAAGCGGGGACCGGTTCCCATGTCGCCCTGCAGGAGGTATCGATGGCACTCCCCCGTGGGCCGCTCGCAGACGAGTTGAAGGAGATCTCCCGCGCCCGGATGCTCGGGATTCCCCGAAAGGAGGCGCTCGACCGTTCCCGGCACCGGGTCCCGCTCGACGATTACCACACCTTCCTGAACCTGATCCAGCAGGGGGAGGAACTCGGGGTCGGCCTGTCCCGGGCGCTCCGGGATCACTCGGGAAAACTGCTCGAAAAACAGCAGCAGCGGGCCGAGGCGTTCGCCCAGAAGGCGGCGATCCGGATTCTCCTCCCGCTGGTCCTCTTCATCTTCCCCGCCGTCTTCCTCGTGATCCTCTCCCCGGTCCTTCTGAACCTCTGGGAGATGTGGCGGCGGTAACGCCGGGCGCCCCTACATCTCCATCGAGAACTCCTGCATGTCGAACCAGAAGCCGCTCTGCCCGATCGAGTCGATCTCGGCCTTCAGGATCTTCATGTGGAGCTCCTCCTCCTTGGCCAGGGAAAGGAACATCTTCTTCGCATCCTCGGACTTCGCCTTCTCGGCCAGTTCGAGGTAGAACTGGTTCGCGACGATCTCCCGCTCGACGGCGATCCCGAGAATCTTGACCTCGTCCGCCTTCGCCAGGTCCTCGTCCTTGATGTCGAGCTTTTCGTAGGCGCTCCCCTCGAACACCGCGGCCACGTCGCGGATCTCCTCGGCCTTCGGGAGGACCCAGGGCTGCCCCTTGAGGAGGCTCAGCAGGTGCTTCTCGAGCTTGGTCATGTGGCCGACTTCGTCGGCGGCGAGGTTGATCAGCACATTTTTCGCCTTGGGGTCCTTCACCCGCTTCGCGAACTCGATGTAGGCCCGGATCGCTTCCTTCTCGCGATAGATCCCCCTGTGGATGATGGCGACCATTTCGGACGTTTTCATGGATTCCCCCTTGTCTGAGTTTCCCGGAATCGATCCGTTCTGGGAGAGATATCCCTCATGATACTCCAACTCCCGGCCGTACACCAAGACGGAAACCGGGATCCCGGGCGTCAACCATCCGAAGGGATTAAAGAATCCACCCGTTTTTTCCGATATTCACCATGGAAATCCGGAAGGTCCGGGCACGGGGGCATCGAAACGGGACATGCGCTTCAAACACAGCATCGCCATCCCGATCACCTTGTTTTTTCTGGTCATTGTCGCCGGGATCTTTGCGACCGGCTATTTCATCAACAAGAACGTCTTCTACACCGTGTTCGAGGAGCGGGAAAGCAACAAGTCGAAAAACATCCACCTGACGATCAACTCCATCCTCTCCCTGGAAACGAAGAAGCTGTCCAGCCTTTCCAAAATCCTGAAACACGACACCGACCTCTATTACGGCCTCTACCATTACCAGAAGACGGCCGGAGACAGGAAACCGCTGGCGGCCGCCATGAAGCAGCTGCACTCCCAGGTGAACCTGCAGACGTTCCTCATGGCAACCACCCAAGGGCAGATCCTCTACAGCGCGGACAAAGCGGAACTCCACGAGAAACCGGCCGCCTCCGAGGCGTTCCAGCGGGCGCTGAAGGGAGAGCAGGTTCTCGCGGTGACCCAGGCGGGCGGACGCTGGTCGCTGCGCTCTTTCGTTCCCATTTCCGTGTCCGGGAAGAATACCCCGACAGGGGTCCTGATCCTGGGAAACCGGATCGACGACGAGTTCGCCTCGAAGATCGCCCGGGAGACCGGAAGCCAGCTGTTTCTCGCCACCGCGGACGACGTGATCGCCGCCTCCTACCGGGAGTCGGGCCCGGAGCGGATCGACCAGGAGTTGGCCAGGAAAACGCTCCTGGAACAAAGACCGCTCTTCTACACCGACCGGGAGAACTTCCGGTCCTACACCTACGTCCCGCTGCGGATCCTGGAGGATGAGTTCTGCCTGGTCATCGAAACGGACATCAGCGTGATCAAGGACCTCCTGAAGAAGAACAAGGCCAAGCTGGCCGAATGGGGGATCTTCCTGTTCTTCGCCATCACGCTGCTGGGCTGCGTCGTGATGTACATGCTCATCCGTCCCCTGAGCCGGCTGGAGACGAAGGCCCGCCAGGTGATCGCGCAGTATTCCGAGGGGGAACCGGACCTCTCTCCCCGGGGAAACGAAATCTCCACGCTCGTCCGGGCGATCAACACGATGGTGAACACCGTCGAAAACCACATCGCGGACCGTGTCCGGGCCGAGGAGGCGCTGCGGGAGAGCACCCACATGCTCGAATCCCTGGTGGAGGCCTCCCCGCTGGCCATCTTCGAGACCGACGAGACCGGGAGGATCCGGGTGTGGAACCCGGCGGCGGAGAGCATCTTCGGGTGGCGCCGGGATGAGGCGCTGAACCTGCCGAACCCGATCTTCGCACGGGGAAGCAACCCGGAGCTGAAAGCGGCCTGCGACCGGACTCTCCGGGGGGAGGGGTTTTCCAACGTGGAGATCGCCGGCGCCGATCGGAACGGAGCCGGAATCGTCCTCTCCTTCTCCGGGGCGCCGCTTCTCGACCGGACGGGGAACCCGTCCGGGATGACGGCGATCGTCGCCGACATCACCGAGGCCAAGCGGGCGGAGGAAGCCCTGCGTCGAAGCGAGGAAAAGCTGATCCATTCCCAGAAGATGGAGGCGGTGGGAAGACTGGCGGGAGGCGTCGCCCACGATTTCAACAACCTTCTTTCCGTGATCATGGGATACAGCGAGCTCCTCCTGGCCCGTTTGGCGGAGCGATCCCGGGAACGGCACGAGATCGAGGAGATCTTCAAGGCGGGCGAGCGCGCCTCGTCGCTGACGCAGCAGCTTCTCGCGTTCAGCCGCCTGCAGGTGCTCAAGCCGAAAGTGTTCCGGATGAACGAGGTGGTATCGGACCATAGCAAGATGCTGCGAAGGCTGATCGGGGAGACCTTCGAGCTGGCCATCGACCTCGACCCGGACATCTGGCCGGCAAAGGCGGATCCGAACCAGATCGGCCAGGTCCTGATGAACCTGGTGGTAAACGCGAGAGACGCCATGCCCGGCGGAGGAAGGATCTCCGTTTCGAACGGAAACGTGGAGTTCGGGGAGCCTCTCGTGGAGGAACGGCTGACCATTCCAAAGGGCCGGTACGTCCGGGTCGACGTGATGGACGACGGGTGCGGGATGAACCCGGACACGTTGGCCAGGATCTTCGAGCCGTTCTTCACGACGAAGGAGCAGGGGAAGGGAACCGGCCTCGGCCTGGCCACCGTCTACGGGATCGTAAAGCAGAGCGGAGGATACATCAGCGTCGCGAGCAGCCCCGGGGAGGGAACGACCTTCTCCCTCTACTTCCCGGCGGCGGAGGATGCGGAAACCGGGCCGGAGGAAGAGGCCAGGACCCCGGAGAAGGAGGAAGCGACGGGGGGGGAAACCCTGCTCGTCGTCGAGGACGAGGAGATGGTTCGGGAGCTGGCCTGCGAAGCGCTGAAGGGGTTCGGATACTCCGTCCTCGAGGCCTCCACGGGCGCGGAGGCGATCGCGTTGGCCGGGGGATACCCGGGGCCGATCCACCTCCTCGTGACGGACATGGTCATGCCGGGGATGAACGGCATCGAACTGGCCCGCGAGCTGACCGCCTCGCGGCCCGGCCTGCTCGTTCTCTTCATCTCGGGCTATTCCCGGGAAGCGGTCACGCAGCTGGGAGACGTCGACGCCAGGGGGGTATTTCTCCAGAAACCGATCACCCCCACGAAACTCCTGGAGAGCGTCCGGGGGATCCTTTCCGGAAACGGAGATCCCGCGCGCTCCGGGAACGGCGGAGACGCCTCCGGCGACTCCCCGCCGGACCGGCCGCCTACTTCTCCAGGGTCAGGTGCTCCCGGCGGTGCGAACCGATGACGAACGTGACCCGCGCGCCGGGCTTGAGCATCCCCTCCCGGTTCTTGAAGAGGATGGAGTGGACCGTTTTTTCCTCGATGTTCTCCGTTGCCTTCACCTGCCCGATCCGCTGCAGCTGCATGAGGTAGAACTTCTCGCCCGTCGCCTCGTCGACCAGGAACAGATCCGGGCGATTCGGATCGAACGGCTCCTTCCCGTGGAAGCGGAAGCGCACCTCTACGAACTCCCCGTTCGCGACAAGACGGCAGGAGACCGGATCGATCCGGGTCGCGGAAAAAAACCGGGGTTTCCCACAGGCGTTCCACGTCAGGATCGATGCGGCAAGCAGGCCCCAGGCGACGATCTTCCGCACCCCCATCATCCCCCTCCTCCGGCGTCGGGTCCAGAATCGCGTCCCCATTGTATCACTCCCGACATGGAGGCCAAGCGGTCCTCCTGCTCCAGCGGTCCTCCTGCTCCGCCACCCCGCAACGCGAGACCGAGGGCGAAGGGCGCCGGGCGATTGCTTCGGCCGTCCGGTATTGGGTACACTGGCCCGGTACCGTTCGTTCCCATCACCGATCAGGCGAGGATCGCGTGGAAATCGACGAAATCCGAAAGCGGATCGACCTGCTGGACGACGAACTGCTGCGCATCTTCAACGAGCGGGCCCGGCTGGCGCTGGCGATCGGGGAGATCAAGAAGCTGCTGGGGCTTCCGGTCTACGACCCGGCCAGGGAAAAGCGGATCTTCCTGCGGATGAAAGAGTCCAACCCCGGTCCCCTTGATGGCGGGGCGATCGTGCGCCTCTTCGAACGCGTCGTCGACGAATCGCGCCGCCTGGAGCGGATCATGTCCCGCGCGGGGGAGGAGAAGGAATGCTGATCATCACGAAAAGAAACGCCCCAGAGGATGCGCTGGACGCCATCAAGGAATACCTGACCAACCACGGGTTCGACATCCACCAGTCAACCGGGGCCAACCGGACGATCATCGGCGTGATCGGCGACACCGATGCCCTGGACGAGCGGGAAGTCGAGAGGCTGCCCGGTGTCAGCCAGGTGATCCGGATCCGGAAGGACGACTAACCCCCCCCGGTTCTCCGCGACACCAGCGTCATCCATCCCCCGGCCGCGATCGTTTCCAATAGCGTGAGCGGGTACCGTTCCAGGAAGAACCGGAAGGAATGGAACTCGCTTTCCAGGATCCCGGAAAGGACCAGTATTCGGCCATCTAGCATCTTTCCTGTAATCTTTCCCATGAGGTCAACAAGGATGGGGGTTCGCAGGTTCGCCAGGACGATGTCAAACCGCCCCTCGGCCGACTCGATCCCGCCATGGAGAACCTGCACCCCTTCCCGGATCCCGTTCAGGAGAAGGTTCCCGCGCGCTTCCCGGCAGGCCGACTCCCGGATGTCGACGGCGGTGATATGCGAAGCCCCCAGTTTGCGGGCCGCAATGGCGAGGATCCCCGACCCGGTTCCCAGGTCCAACACCCGCTCCCCACCCTCCACCACCTTCTCCAGCGCGACGATACATCCTTCCGTGGAGCCGTGGCCGCCGGACCCGAATGCGTGACGGACCTCGAGGAGGATCGGAATGCGTCCGGGGGCGGAGGGGGGCGAACGAAGGCCGCGGTCTCCCCGGACGACCAGGAACCGCTCCCCGACCGGACGGGGCCTGCGGAGCCAGAAGGAGCGGGGCTCCCAGCATTGCTCAATGAAGGGTTCTACCGATTCATACGACAAGAAGGACCCCCCTCCTCCATCCTCGGTCCCGGCCAGCCGGGCGCCCCGGGATCGAACGCGCCCAACAGCCCCGGGTGGATCGCCTACCTCGGGGCGAGGCGGATCGCGCCGTCCAGGCGGATCACCTCCCCGTTGATCATCGGGTTCTCGACGATGTGCCTCACCAGCGCCGCATACTCCGACGGCTGCCCGAGCCGGCGCGGGAAGGGAGCCATCTTCCCGAGCGACTCCCGCACCTCGTCCGACATCCCGGCGAGCATCGGGGTGTCGAAGATGCCGGGGGCGATGGTATTGACCCGGATCCCCAGCCCCGAGAGGTCCCGTGCCGCCGGTAGCGTCAGCCCCACGATGCCGGCCTTCGAGGCGGCGTAGGCGGCCTGTCCGATCTGCCCCTCGTAGGCCGCCACCGAAGCCGTGTTCACGATGACACCCCGCTCCCCCGTAGGGAGCGGATCCCGCTTCGCCATCTCGGCGGCGGCGAGCCGGATCATGTTGAAGGTCCCCACTAGGTTCACCTGGACGCAGAAGGCGAAGGAGGCCAGGGCGTGGGGGCCGGATTTCCCGAGCACCCGCTCCGCCACGGCGACGCCGGCGCAGTTCACCAGCCCGCGCAGCCCTCCGCCGGCAGCCGCGGCCGCATCCACCGCCGCACCGGCGCTCTTCTCGTCCGTCACGTCGGTCTCCACGTACCGGATCTTTCCCGCCGTCACGAGAGCCTGCACCGCCTTCTCCGGGGGCTTCCGGTCCGCGACCACTACCTGCGCCCCCTCGCCGGCGAGCAAAACCGCGGTGGCCGCGCCGAGTCCCGAACTCCCGCCCGTGACGAGGAACGTGTGGTTCCGGATCTCCATCGGTCTCTCCTTTCCGGCGGGGGATCCCCCGCGAAGCCGTTCAGATCCTCTCGATCACCGTGGCCGTGGCCATCCCATGGCCGATGCACATCGTCAGAAGCCCGATCCGCCCGCCGGTCGCCGTAAGCCCGGCGAGCATCTTGGCGAAGAGGCCGGCCCCGGTGGCCCCCAGCGGATGCCCGTGGGCGATCGCCCCTCCCCAGCGGTTCACCTTCTCCATATCGGCGGAGAGATCCCTCGCCCACGAGATCACCACCGTGGCGAAGGCCTCGTTGATCTCGATCCAGTCGATATCCTTGAGCGAGAGCCCTGTCCTCCTCAGCGCCTCGCGGGTGGCCGGGATCACTCCCGTAAGCTGGAGGGTGGGGTCGGATCCCACGGCGACCCGCGCGAGGAAGCGGGCCTTCGGCCGCAGCCCCTCAGCCCGCGCCGCCTCTTCGCTTGCCACCAGCACCGCGGAGGCCCCGTCCGAGATCTGGCTCGAATTGCCCGCCGTGACCACCCCGTTGCCGGCCGGCCGAAACACCGTGGGCAGCGCCTTCATCTTCGCCTCGTCGAGGATATCCCGGATCCCCTCGTCCCTTGCCAGCGCGACCGGCTTCCCTTCCTTGTCCGCCCCGGTCGTCAGAAGAAGCTCCGTGTGGAGGCCCCGCTTGGCCGCCTCGCTCGCCCTGCGGTGGCTCTCCATCGCGAACCGGTCCGTCTCCTCCCGCGGGATCCCCCACCGGTCCGCGATCCGCTCCGCGCTCTCCCCCTGGTGGATCAGCTCGTGATGCGTAAAGAGGGCCGGGTTCAACACCTCGAACCCCACGTTCTCCAGCCCGCAGGCGATGTCGGAGAACATGGGGACCCGGGTCATGCTCTCGATGCCGGCGCCGATCGCGAAGTCCATGTCGCCCGCCGCCACCGCCTGCGCCGCGAAGTGGACCGCCTGCTGGCTCGATCCGCACATCCGGTTGAGCGAGACGCCGGGCACTTCGACCGGGAAGCCGGCCAGCATCACCCCGAGCCGGGCCACGTTGGCCGCCTGCTCCCCCGCCTGGGTGACCGCGCCGCAGATCACGTCCTCCACTTTCTCGGGGGAAATCCCCGCCCGCTCCACCAGCCCCTTCAGCGCGTGGGCGAGGAGGCTGTCCGGCCGCACCTCCCGGAGCGCCCCTCCCCGCCGGCCGAACGGTGTCCGCACCGCCTCGATGATCACCGGATTCGCCATGGGTCCCTCCCTCTTTGCCCGGTCGCCGCTCCTACCGTTTCGTCAACTCCCGGACGATGACGTTTCTCTGGATCTCGTTGGTCCCCTCGTAGATCTGGAGGAGCTTGGCGTCCCGCATCAGCTTCTCCACCTCGTACTCGGCGCTGTACCCCATCCCCCCGAATACCTGCACCGCCTCGGTGGCCGCCCACATCGCGCCGTCCGCCGCGAAGGCCTTCGCCGCCGCCACCGCCTCCGTGCACCTCATCCCGCGGTCCGCCATCCAGGCCGCCCGATGCGTGAGAAGCCGGGCGGCTTCGGCGCGGATCGACATCTCGGCGATCTTGTGACCCACCGCCTGGTGCTCCACGATCCGCACGCCCATGCTCTTCCGCTCCATCGCGTAGGCGAGCGACTCGTCGAGGCACCGCTGGATCAATCCCGTCGCCATCGCGGCCACGAACGGCCGGGAACGGTCGAAGATCCGCATGGCGAGGGAAAACCCTTCCCCCTCCGCCCCGATCCGCGCGCTCTCCGGCACCCCGACGTCGGAGAGGAACACCTCGCAGGAGGGAGAGGCCTTCTGTCCCATCTTCGGGATCGGCTTTCCCACCTCGACCCCCGCGGCGTTGCGGTCGACGAGAAACAGGGTGATTCCCTTGTGACCCCCTTCCGCATCGGTCTTCGCGAAAACGACCAGGAAATCTGCCACCGAGGCGTTCGTGATCCACACCTTCGCGCCGTTCAGAATGTACCGGTCCCCCCGCTTCACCGCCCGCGTCCGGATCCCCGCCACGTCGGAGCCAGCGGCCGGCTCGGTCAGGGCGAAGCAGCCGAACTTGCCGTCCATCAGCCGACCCAGGTACTTTTTCCTCTGCTTCCCGGTCCCCGCCATGAGAAGCGCCTCGACGACGAGGAAGTCGAGGCACATCGAAGTGGTGATCCCGGTGCAGCCCCACCCGAGCTGCTCCGCCACCAGCGCAAGCTCCATGCTGCCGAGGCCGCTCCCCCCGTACTCTGCGGGGACATTGATGTTGAGCAGCCCCGCCTCCCTCGCCTTCTCGATGATCTCCCGGGGGAATCTCGCCTCCTTGTCGAGCTCCTTCGCCACCGGAACGATCTCGTTTCGCGCGAACTCCCGCGCGAGGTCGGAGATCATCCGCTGCTCGTCGGACAGGGCGAAGTCCATGCCGTTGCACCTCCACGGCGAAATTCCGATCCGCCGGAGAAATCCCCGGCGAAGCACTGCCATTATCTTATCGGGTGACCGGGAAACATCAACTGTTGAATATCCTTCAGATTTCCACTAAACGGTTGTGGAAGCGAGGCGGCCTCACCCGGAAACAGGCTACCGGGCCGAAACGACGTGGGGAAACCTTTCGTTCCACTCGCCGACGTGTCGGACAAGCAGAGCCGCCATCTGGTCTTGCGAAAGCTGTCCCTCGCTCCGGTAGAGCGTCTGCCCCATGGGGGAGAACAACGCATGCTGGGGAATGGTCCTGCCGGACTGTCCTTCCGCCACCACACGGGCCGGATCGAGACCGTGCCGCCCTGCCCAATCGGCCGCCGTTTCCCGCGTGGACGGGGTCAGCGCCTCCTTCCCGCCGGTCATCACGGTGAGGAATACGACTTTACGTCCCGCGATGGTTCCCCGGCGCATCAGGTTCCTGAAGGAAACCGCCTGGGGCCCGGAAGAGGAGCACCACGGGGCGGCATACTCCACGAAGAGGAACCGGCCCTCGAACAAGTCCGCGCCCACCGGCTGGCCCAGGGCGTTGGGCCCGTAGATTTTCCCGCGACCGCCCGAGTAGGAATAGTCGCCGTAATCCCCAACGTACGCGACGGGTTCTTTTTTTCCGCCGGCTGGAAAGCGAATATCGGGCAGGCCGATCTGGAACGTCTCCAGGAAGATGACCAGGAGGAACACGGGATAGACGATCGCCAGGAAGTAGAGCACCCACCCCCCCTCCCCGCTCCTCTCTATGCAAGCCCTGCCCGGTTTCTCGGGGTCGAAGTAGACCAGGGTCTGCGCCCCCGCAGGGTACCGGCTCACCGTCTCCTTCGCCTTCCTCCTGGCTCCGGTGTTCCCTCCGACGCCGATCTGCACGGTATCCCCTTCGTAAATTTCCCCCCGGGCGGAATACCGGTAGACCACCTTGGCGAAGTAATGGCTGCCGTCGTCGTTCGATTCCCTCACCACCTTCGACTGGAGGATCTCCCCCAGGGTCGAGGGCCATCGCTTGCTCCGTCTCACCAGCCGGACCTTCTTCCAGTAGAAGCCCAGGATGTAGAGCATGACGGCGCTCATCGCCAGAAACGCGAGGATATTCCCGATCGCTGTCATCGCCTCATGCCCCGTCCGCTTTTCCTTCTTCCCCGAGCCGAAAGTCCCGGGTCCCTTCCCTGTGTATCGGATGGAATCCGGAATCCGTTTAACGGATTTCCGCGGAAGTCTTGTGGAAAAGCCGGGGGGGGATCAGTCGAGGTCGACGTCCCTCAGGGGCTTGGTGGGCGGTTCGTCCTGGCTCTTCTCGAGGAACTCCTTGAACTTCCGGTCCATGGTGGCCCCTTTTTCCTTGTCGGTCCTGACGATCTCCTGGTAGCGCGCGTCCACCCGCGCCTTCTCCTCCGCCAGGAGCTTCATCGCGTCCTTGAGGTCCGCGGACTTCCTCGGGTCTTTCGCCTCTTTCCACTCCTTGACCGTTCCCTCCCTGGGGTCGACCAGGAGGGTCGCCTTGCAGCAGGGGCAGGTCACCTGGAGGGTCGGATCGCCGGGTTCGCTCATGGCCCGATTATAGCCGATCCGGATCGATCATGCAGCGTTCACCCCGCACTCCGCTCAATGTCCGGCCTCCTTCCCCCACAACT
>MGPV01000028.1:8908-13075 GCA_001797615.1 Deltaproteobacteria bacterium GWC2_65_14 | reverse complement strand
AAGCGCCCGAAGAGGGCGCGCGTGGCGTCTCTCGATCGGGACCTCGCCGGGTGGGACTACATCTCCAAGCGCGCGGACGTCCTCACGGAGGCAAGGAAATCCTTCGTGGAGGTTGTCGCCGCCCAGGAGCGGCTGACGCTGGAACAGGAGCTGCTTCTCCTTGCCGAGAAGACCTTCGAAACGGTTTCCGCCCGGGTCCGGGCCGGAAAGGTTTCCCCCGTCGAGGAGACCAAGGCCGGCGTGGAACTTTCGAACCGCCGGATCGAGCATGACCGTGCCCGCAGGAGCCTGGAAGCCGTCAGGAAGAAGCTGGCCGCCTTGTGGGGAAGCGACCATCCGACCTTCGACAGGGCCGTCGCACGGCTCGACGAGGTGTCTCCGATTCCCTCCGCGGAGCAGCTCGCGGCCGAAATCCGCGGGAACCCGGACGTCGCCCGGTGGGTTACCGAGAAGGAGCAGAGAAGAGCCAACGCGGCCCTACAGAAGGCCGCCCGGATCCCGGATCTGACGCTTGCGGGCGGCTTCCGGGATTTCCGGGAAACCGGGGACAGCGCCTTCGTGGCGGAGATGTCGATCCCCTTGCCCCTCTTCGACCGGAACCAGGGGGGGATCCTGGAATCCCGGCGGCGCGTGGCGAAGGCCGACCGGGAGAGCGCCGCGGCGCAGGTCCGGGCGCATGCGGCCCTGGCGGAGATCTACCAGGCGCTGTCGGTCTCGATCGCGGAAATCGAAGCGCTAAAAACCACCGTCGTCCCCGGCGCGCAAAGCGTGTACGAGGCGGCAGGGGAAGGATACCGCCAGGGAAAGTTCGGCTTTCTGGAGGTGCTGGACGCCCAGAGGACCCTCTTCGAGGCGAGACGCCAGTACATCGAAGCCCTTTCCGCCTATCACAAGGGAGTCGCGGAGTTGGACAGGATCACCGGGACGGCGGACGATCTTGTGCAATCCTTATTCGAGCGAAAGTGAGGTTTCATGACCATGAAGGGCAAATATATTGCAATCCTCTTCGCCGCGGTCCTCGCGGGGGCCGTTTTGGCGACCGTCGCCCACCGATATTTCCGTCCGCAGCCCGTTCCCGCGGTCGCCGTTTCCACGGAACAGACCCATGGAGAGGACGGGGAGCACCGGGAGGATGGCGAACACGACAAAGATGAGGAAACGAAGGCCATCCGGCTGAGCGAATCCGAAATGAAGGAATTCAACATCGAGGTCGGAACGGCGCGCGCGGGCAATTTGAAAATCCATATAGAACTTCCGGGCGAGGTGGTGCCGAACGCGGACCGGCTCGTCCATATCGTTCCCCCCGTCTCGGGCGTCGTGAGGGAGGTGAGAAAGACCCTGGGCGACCGGGTCCGAAAGGGGGAAGTGATGGCCGTGCTGGCCAGCCGCGAACTCGCCGACGCCAAGGCCTCCTTCCTGAATGCCGGTGAGCGGGTTGCACTGGCCCAGGCCAACTTCGTACGGGAAGAAGATCTCTGGAAGAAGAGGATCTCCTCCGAACAGGAGTATCTCCAGGCAAAGCAAACGCTCGCCGAGGCTCGCATCGAATTGCGTTCGGCCGAGCAGAAGCTCCACGCCCTGGGATTTTCCGACGAGTACCTGGCGCAATTGCCGGGCCAGCCCGATGTTTCCTATACCCGGTACGAGATCACTGCTCCCTTCGACGGAACCGTGATCGGGAAACATGTCTCGCTGGGGGAGGCCACCAAGGAGGACGCCAACCTCTTCACGGTGGCCGACCTGAGTTCGGTGTGGGTGAACCTGAGCGTCTATCAAAAGGACATGCAGTTCATCCGGAAGGGCCAGCCCGTCGTCGTTTCTGCGGGACACGGCATCCCGGATGCGGCGGGCGAAATCTCCTATATCGGCTCTCTGGTCGGAGAACAGACGCGCACCGCCCTGGCCAGGGTCGTGCTTCCCAACTCCGGGGGAAACCTGCGTCCCGGCCTGTTCGTGACCGGGACGATCACCGTAAAGTCCGTTCCCGTGCCCCTCCTGGTCCCGAAATCCGCACTTCAGACGATCGAAGAAAGGCAGGCCGTCTTCGTCATGACCCAGGAAGGTTTCGTTCCCAGGACCGTTACGGTCGGGCGGTCCAACGATACCCATGTCGAGGTCACTTCGGGCATGAAGCCGGGGGATCGGTATGCGGCGAGCGGCTCGTTCACGCTGAAGGCGCAGATGTCCAAAGGCGCCTTCGGCGACGGACACGGACACTAAGAGGGAGGGGGACAAGGAGATGCAGAGACTCATTCAGTTCGTCCTCCTCAATCGCTTGTTGATCGTCGTGATGGGGGTGCTGGTCCTGGCGGCCGGGATCTACAATTATCGCCGGCTTCCCGTCGACGCCTTTCCCGACGTGACTCCCTCCCTGGTCCAGGTCTTCACCGAGACGGAGGGCCTTGCACCGGAGGAGGTCGAAAAGTATGTGACCTACCCGGTCGAGGTCGCCATGAACGGTCTTCCCCATCTCAAGGAGATCCGCTCGGTGTCCAATTTCGGGCTTTCCGTCATCAACATCTACTTCGAGGACGGGACCGACATCTACTTCGCCCGGCAGTTGGTGAACGAACGTCTCCAGCTGGCCCGTGAAGAGATTCCTTCCGGGTTCGGAGAGCCGGAGATGGGGCCCACTTCCACGGGACTCGGCCAGATTCTTTTCTACTTTCTGGAGGACGAATCCGGGAAGCGTACTCCCCAGGATATGCGGGAGGTCCAGGACTGGCTGATCAAATTCAACCTGCAGACGGTGCCCGGGGTGACCGAGGTCCTCTCGCTGGGAGGGGAGGTCAAGCAGTTCCAGGTTCTGGTCCGCCCGTCCGATCTTCTCCGGTACGACCTTTCCCTCGACGAGATCGTGGTGGCCGTCAAGGCGAACAACGCGAACGTAGGCGCCCAGTTCATCGTCAAGAACGCCGAGGAGTACGTCGTCCGATCGGTCGGCCTTGCCGAAAGGATCCCGGACCTCGAAAACATCGTCCTCAAGTCGACGTCCGGCACGCCCGTGTTCCTGAAACAGGTCGCCGACGTGAGGATCGGGGGCGAGGTTCGTCGGGGCCTGGCGACCATGAACGGAAAAGGCGAGGCGGTGGTCGGCATGGTCCTGAAGCTCATCGGGACCAACACGTCCACGGTCATCCGGGACGTAAAGGCCCGGATGGAAGAGATCAACAAGGTCCTGCCCCCCGGGATCAGGGTCGTCCCCTATTACGACCAGGCCACCCTGGTGGCCAAGTGCGTCCGGACCGTGACGAAGGCGCTTTTCGAGGCGGGCATCCTGATCGTCCTGATCCAGCTGGCCATGCTCGGGGGGGTGCGTCCAAGCGTCGTGGTCCTCGCGGCGATCCCATTCTCCCTGGCCTTCTCCTTTCTCCTCATGCGGTACTTCGGCGTCTCCGCCAACCTGATGTCCCTGGGCGGCCTGGCCATCGCCCTGGGGCTCCTGGTGGACGGATCGGTGGTGATGGTGGAAAACGTCGACCGCATGCTCCGGAGCGGAGAGAATGACGAGCCGGTCGCCCGGGTCGTGCAGCGGGCCTGCCTGGAAGTTGCGCGGCCCATCGTTCTGTCTCTGATGATCATCGTGATCGTGTTCCTGCCCTTGTTCACGCTGCAGGGAGTCGAGGGGAAAACGTTCCGTCCCCTGGCCCAGACGATGGCCTTCGCCATGTTGGGGTCCATGATCTTCGCGGTGATGCTGGCGCCAGTACTGGCAAGCCTATTGATGCGTCGCCCTGGAGGCGGCTCCTCCGGGCACAAAGAATTCGTCGTCGTCCGCTGGCTGGTGACCGCCTACCGGCCCGTGGTGTCCTTCTTCGTCGGGAAGCCGGTTGCGGCCATCGGGATGGCGTTGGCGCTCCTCGCCATCGGGGGCGTTCTTTTCACCCGCCTCGGGTCCGAATTCGTCCCGCGCCTGAACGAGGGAGATCTTCTGGTCCGCGCGACGATGGCTCCGTCGATCTCCCTGGAGGAGGCGAGGGAGTCGATGACCCGTTTCGAGCGAAGGCTCATGACGAAGTTTCCGGAGGTTACCCGGGTCGTGACGCGCGTCGGGAGAGGGGAGGTGGGAGCCCACGCCGATCCGGTGAACAATGCCGAGGCGTTTGTCGCCCTGAAGCCCCCGCAGGAGTGGAGGACGGCGAAGACCCCGGAGGAGCTCCACTTGCA
>MGPV01000028.1:5434-8900 GCA_001797615.1 Deltaproteobacteria bacterium GWC2_65_14 | reverse complement strand
GCGGTCGACGAGCTTCTCACCGGGACCAAGGCGGACCTGGCGATCAAGGTCTTCGGTCCCGACATGGAGGTCCTCAAGGAGAAGGCCGCGGAAATCGAGGCGGCGATCCGGGCCGTGCCGGGGGCTGCGGACGTGCAGAAGGACCAGGTGACGGGAACCCCGCAGCTTCGGATCACCATAGATCGCCAGGCGATCGCGCGCCACGGGATCAACGTGGGGGAGGTCCAGCACATCATCGGCACGGCCGTGGGGGGGGAGAAGGCCGGGCAGATCTTCGAAGGCATCCCCCGGTTCGACATCCTGGTCCGCTACAAACCGGAGGATCGGAACAGCGCGGAAACGATCTCCCGTATCCTGGTTCCCGCCCGCGGAGGGGCAAAAGTGCCGCTGGGCGACCTGGCGAAGATCGAGGAGATCGTCGGTCCCAGACAGGTGACCCGGGAGAACAACCAGAGGTTTGTCGCGGTCCAGTGCAACGTGCGCGGGCGGGACATCGGGTCCTTCGTCGGGGAATCGCAAAAGGCGATCGACGCGAGGGTGAAACTCCCCCCGGGATACTTCGTGGACTGGGGCGGGCAGTTCGAGCTGCAGGAGGAGGCCAACAAGCGCCTGGCGCTGGTGGTTCCGGTCACTCTCCTCATCGTCTTCCTGCTGCTCTTCATGACGTTCCATTCCCTGAAAAACTCCCTGCTGATCCTTCTCAACATTCCGCTGGCGTTGGTGGGCGGCGTCACCGGCCTGTGGATTTCCGGCCAGAACCTCTCCGTCCCGGCCTCGGTGGGATTCATCGCCCTGTTCGGGATCGCTCTCGCCAACGGGATGGTGCTGGTGACCTATCTCAACCAGCTCCTGCGGGAAGGTGTCCCCATGGAGGAAACGTGCATCCGGGGGGCGTGCCTTCGGCTGCGTCCGGTTCTGATGACGGCGCTGGCGGCCGGGCTGGGCCTGGTTCCCATGGTGCTGTCGCACGGGACGGGGAGCGAAGTGCAACGTCCCCTGGCCACGGTGGTGATCGGGGGGCTGGTGACCTCGACAGCCCTGACCCTGCTGGTCATCCCGGCGATTTACAGGTGGTTCGCCATCCGCGTGGAGAAGGAGCCCGTTTCTCGCTGACTCGAAAGGAGGAAGACCCATGAAGGAAGTCAAGGCGTACTTCAAGCCCCACAAATTGTCAGCCGTCGCCCGGGAACTTCAGAAGGTGGAGGGACTCACCGGAATGAGCGTGACGGACGTGAGAGGGTTCGGACGAGGGAAGGCCAGGGACGCCCCCCAGCGGATCGTCGAAGACCTGGTGGATTACATCCCATACGTGAAAATCGAGCTCTTCTGTCGGGACGATCTCGTCGAACAGACCGTTTCGGCGATCGAAAAGGTGGCGCACACCGGTCTTCGGGGCGACGGCAAGATCTACGTGTCGAACGTGGAGGCGGCCGTCCGGATCAGCACGGGAGACCGCGGCGAGTCGGCCGTCTGAACGATATGAGGAGGAGACGACGATGACAAAGCGGACCGTCCTGGCGTTACTCATTTGGGTTCTGACGATCGCCGGATGTACCGGGACCGGGGAGATGATCCGGTCCCGGAGCGCCGGTGTCCGGAGGGACGTGTTCGAGGAATTGCGGGAAAGGACACCGATCCCCAAGGGCCATGCCGATCTCCGCATCGTTTCTTCGTTGAAGATCCACCGGCCCGGATATTACCCTTTCGACGACAAGACCCACGGCACCCCCGATTACATGCTGTTGGTCAACATCGACGGGCAGGCGATTCGGGTCAAGGCGACCCTGAAGGAAGAAGGCATCGAGCCCGGAAAGCCCGGGACACAGGAGACCGGGGAAGGAATCCGGTATCTCTTCGGAAAAGATCTTCGTCTGAAAGCCGGGGTCCACAGGCTGTTCATCGCGCTTCCCGAAGACGGTGTCGCCATCGAGAAGGAAATCCTGTTGAAGGACGGCAGCGATAACATTCTCCGGCTGGAGCCTGTCTATCGCTCCGCGAAGAAAGCAGGGGTCAGGAACTCGGTGTATATCAAGGGAGAGCCGAGCTTTGCCAGGGGCATACAGGGGTTCGTCGTCCGCTTGAACGATCAAACCCTGTGACCACGCTCGTTGCGCCGTCGAAGCCCGGGAGGTCAGCGCCTCGCATGGCGCGACAGGTAGGAGACGATCGTGCTCCGCTCCTGTTCCGTCATCGCCTCCCTCCCCATCTCCCTCACGCGGCTCCGCATCCGGTCCACGACGGCAGGCCACTCCTGCGCCGTGTGGAGCTTCGGGTCCGGCAGGGGGTGGCACCGGGAGCAGACGGTTTTGAAGGAAACGGCCCCCGCTGATTCGGGTTGAGGCAACGTTTCCGGAGACGCGGGCTTCATGGCATGGGTCTTCATGTACTCGGTGATCGCCTCCCGTTCTTCGGGAGACGGGATCTCCATCCCCATCCCCTGCATCATGGGCATGCCGGACATCATCGACATCCGGGCGAACATTCTGCTTTCCACGGCCGGCCATTCCTGCGCTGCATGCAACGAAGGGCTGGGGATGTCGTGGCATGGACTGCAGAACCGGGTCACCAGATCGGCTCCCCGGCTTCCGGGATCGGGGAGGTCTCCCGGAGGAACGCCATGGGGGAGCATGGTTCCCATCATTCCCTTCATCATCTCCTTCATCTGCCGACGGCCCGTCATCCCTCCGTCGCCCATCATCGGCATCATTCCGCTCCCGGGGAGGAAACCGTGCGGATATTGCCGCTCTGTTTCTACATGTCTCGTCGCCAGGATGCCTGCCGCCCCGACGACGATCAGTACGATCGCGATGATGAGCAACCGATCCCGCGCCATTGGCCCCTCCCCTCAGGAAATGTCCCGTTTTTTCTCTTCGTACTCCTCCCGGGTGATTTCACCGCGGGCATACCGTTTCTTCAGGATGTCCAAGGCCGTCTCCTCGGATCTTCCACCCCCTGTGGCGTACTTCCGGATCATCCACGCAGCGAGAAAGACGAGCCCGACTACCAGAAGCAGCCAGAAAATCATGTTGAAAACCATCCATCCGCCCATTCCGCCGCCCATCATGCCGGTACCCATCATGATCTCCCGCCTCCCTTGAAATCCGCGCCTTTCCCGGGTGCGTCCGTGTACGCATCCGATTCGTTGTCCCAAGGGCTCCCGAAACACCGGTGAGGAAAATTTCCGGGGTCACGAAGAGCCTTCTCCGGTTTTCAGCGCATTTTTCAGATCTCCGACCAGGTCCCTGGCCGACTCCATCCCGATCGAGAAGCGGATCATGGAATCGGTGATCCCCCTCCGCCGCCGCTCTTCCGGGGTCAGCCCGAAGTGCGTGGTCGTCATCGGCTGAGTCGCAAGGCTCTCCGGACCGCCGAGGCTCGGAGCGATGAGGAACAACTCGAGGCGGTCGACGACCTGCGTCGCCTCCCGTCCCGACCCCCGGATCTCCAGGGTCAGCATCCCCCCGAA
>MGPV01000028.1:3641-5357 GCA_001797615.1 Deltaproteobacteria bacterium GWC2_65_14 | reverse complement strand
GGTGCTCCCGCATCGCTTCCGCCACGGCCTGCGCAGACTTGTTCTGTCTCTCCACCCGGATCGGCAGCGTCCGCAGGCTCCTCGCCAGGAGGGCGGCAATCTCGGGAGCCATCATCTGTCCCAGGTTCTTCCGCCAGGGGGCGATCGGTTCGATCCGCTCCTTCGGCCCCATGAGAGCCCCTCCCGTCAGATCGCTGTGCCCTCCCAGATACTTGGTGGCGCTGTGAACGGCGATATCCGCGCCGAGGTCCAGCACCTGCTGGTTGATCGGCGAAGCGAAGGTGTTGTCGACGGCCACAAGAGCACCGTACGAGTGGGAAAGTGCGCAGATCTCCCGGATGTCGAAGATCTCCATCGTCGGGTTCGTGGGGGTTTCGAAGAAGACCAGCCCCGGCCTCTCCCGTTTCAGAACCTCCTCCAGCCTCCCTGTCTCCTCACCCTGGAGCAGGAATGTCGGGATCCCCACGAGGGGCAGCTGATCGGTGAGCAGCTGCAGGGTGCCGCCGTAGGCGTTCCCCAGGCAGACGATCCCCTTCCGGCCGTGGGCGAAAAAGAGCGCAGCCTCCGCCGCCATACCTGAGGAGAACACGAGCGCCGACTCCGCATTCTCCAGGCTCGCAAGCTTGACCTCCACGCTCCGGATCGTCGGGTTCAGTCCGTACCGGGTGTAGAGGTTCCCCGGCCTCCTCCCTTCCACCACGTCGAGGAGATCGGCCGTGGACGTGAATCCGAACGTGGTGGTGTTGTAGATCGGCGTATGGGGGGATCCCTCGGCGTCTCTCACCTCCCCCGCATGCACGCACCGTGTGGAAAGATCGTGATGGCTCTTCATGTGACCTCCTCCGGAAACTTCCGAATATGTTCCGGTTTCCGATTCTCTCGTCAGGCGATCCGGATCTCCTTCAAGAGGCGGAGGACATCCTCCAACTCCTCCCATGTCGTGGTTCGTCCCAGGCTGAACCGTACCGCGCCCATCCCTTCCCCCGGGGGAACCCCCATCGCGGCGAGAACGGGGGAGAGGGTGACCGACCCTGCGTGGCAGGCGGACCCGGTGGAGGCAGCGACTCCCGGCAGGGCCGCCAGGACCTCCGCTCCGATGTGTCCGACGAAGTTCACGTTGAGCGTGTTTGGCAGCCGTTCCTCGGGATGTCCGTTCAGCGTCACCCCGTCGCCGAAGATCTCCCGGAGTCCCTCCCAAAACCGGTCACGGAGCCTCTTGACCTGCGGCAGACCGACCCACTGGCGGGCCGCCGCGCAGGCGGCTCCCAGCGCCACGGCGAGGAGGACGTTTTCGGTGCCCGCCCGTCGGCCTCCCTCGTGGCCAGCCCCGTGGACGAACGGCTCGATCTTCGTCCCCTCCCGGATATAGAGCGCCCCGATCCCTTTCGGAGCGTTCACCTTGTGGCCGGCGACCGACAGCAGGTCCACCCCCAGTTCCTCCACGTCGGCCCCGATCTTCCCCACCGTTTGCGCCGCGTCGGTGTGGAACGGGATCCCCGCCTCCCGCGCAATCTTTGCGATCCCGGGAACCGGCTCGATCGTCCCCACCTCGTTGTTCGCATGCATCACCGTGATGAGGATCGTACGCGGGGTGATCGCCTTCCGGACGTCGTCGGGGTCGACCATGCCGTATCGGTCAACCGGCAGGACCGTCACCTTCGCACCGAGCGACCGTTCGAGGAACCGGCACGGCTCGATCGTCGCCGGGTGCTCGAC
>MGPV01000028.1:0-3631 GCA_001797615.1 Deltaproteobacteria bacterium GWC2_65_14 | reverse complement strand
CTCCCGCCGCTGGTGAAGACCACCTCCGTCGGATCGCACCCGAGGGTCCCCGCCACCTGACCCCGCGCCCGTTCGACCGCATCTTTCGCAGGCACTCCCGCCCAATGGAGGCTCGAGGGGTTGCCGTAATGGCCGGTGAGAAACGGTCGCATCGCCTCCACCGCTTCAGACGCGATCGGGGTGCTCGCGTTGAAATCGAGGTAGATTTTCCGGTCCATTCTACAGCCATCCGAATCGTACCGGTGTCCGGTAGACCCGGTACGAGAAAAGAGCGGCCAGGGCGAAGAGGAAGGCGTTCGCCGGAAGACCGAACCCCCCTGCGACCTGGAGCCCGAGAAGAACAATGATGATGACGATGAAGAGACAAAGAGCGGCCAACCTTTTGCGCCGGAGCCGGAGAGGCGCAATTTCCCCTGTGGTATCCGCCGGGATCTCGTCACCCGTAACCGCGGCCAGGAGCTTATCGATCGCCGGTTGGATGCGGAAATGCACCAGGGAAAGCAAAAGAGTCAGAACAAAAAGCAACCCCATCTTGACTGCGAGAATATGGTTTTCCAGTAATTCAGTCAAAGGCGCTCCACCGGCGGGCAGAAGCAGGATGCCGGTGACCAGGGCCGAAAGCTGATAGACATAACACCTGGATGCCGCACCCTTTATGATGTTCTCGAAATACCGGTCCACGGCAAGGGGGGCCTTGCCGAAGAGAACCCTTTCGTTCACGACGATGAGGTTGTACAGCGGGGCGGACATGAAGACGACGGACAGGATATGGAAAAATTTAATAATATTGTAGACCATCATGCAACCTCCTTCATGGGGCTTACCCGGCAAATGCATATCGACGTGCTCGCGTTGAAGTCGAGGTGGATGTTCCGGTCCATCGACCCTCCTTAATAGCTGGCCCGCAAACGAAGGTATAGATTATCGTCCTTGTCGAGCTGGCCAAACTGGGTGAAGTCCTTCTTCCCGAAGAAGACGTTGGCCCCCGACGCGACGGACAGCCGGTCGGTGATCTTGTAAGAGATTTGGGGATTGACCATGCCGTCCTCATCCGAAGGGCTGTAAAAACTTATCAAGGAGAGCTCCACCGTCTGGTAGCGGAGGAACTGGGTCAGGCGCAAGAAGAGAAGGTGACGATATTCCTTCTTTTCCGGCGCTCCGGGAGGGAGGGCCGCCTTGTACGACCCGTACTCCAGCATCTGCTCCAGGGAATACTGGGCACGGACGGTAAAATCCGTCGACAGCTCCCGCTCGTACCCCAGCAGGTACTTGAGGGAAGCATTTTCGATCAAGGGATTCGTTCCCGGCCTGTCCTCCCGGGAATCATAATAACCGAATTCGAAACTCGCGACGCCCTGGAGGAAGGGCCCCCGCGTGCTGGCACCGTAAACCGACAACTTCGGGTAGAAGAGCATCCCGTCGGCCGGATCCATGCCCGTAGGCTCCTTGAAGAAGCCGCGAAATCCGTAAAGGGCGCCCTCGTAACTTCCGAAGGTCCGATAAAGCCTTAAGGCGAGTTCGGTGTTCTCCGGAGTGGCTGCGGGATTCCTCATGGGCAGTCTCTCACCGGGGGCCGCAAGCCGGTTGGCGAACGGGTTGAAGAAGGATAGCCGTTCCCCTTCCGGGATCTCGCTCGGCGTGAAATGAGGGACCGCGACGAGATCCAGGGCGAAGGGGCCGGGATACAGGCTGAGCTTGACCGCGTCGCTCCCCAGTTTCAGGTACTCCAGGCTCCTCCCGACAAAAAAGGAGACGAAATCCTTGGGGAACAGGTCGTTGATGAAGATCAGGTCGCCCGTTCCCCAGGTGAGGATCTGGCGCCCCGCGCGGATGTCGAGGACCTGCAGGGGAGAAACGTCCAGGTAGAACTCCCGGAGGTCCGCATCCCCTCTTTCTTCCACGCCGTCCGCGATCAGATCGGCCTTGAAGAAAAGGCGGCTGTCGGCGGGACCGTCGTGGGATAGCTCCACCTGGAGCCGCCCTTCTCCAAGGGTGGCGTCCTTGGGCCGGGTGGGGCTGTCCGTCAGCCGCGCCCCTGCGGCTCCTTCCAGGAAGCCGTGCATGGAAATCGCAAGGGGCATGGCGGCAGGGCGCAGCGACACCGCCGCCAGAAGGAGCGCCGCCAGGACCTTTTTCATCTGGCCAGGGCACCGGGCGGGTTTCTCAGCGACCGCTCGGAGAAGAGCCGGTCGGCGAGACCGATGTCGTATTTCACCTCCTCGTAGCGTACCTCCGTCCGGTGGCCGGTCTGGACGTTCCTCATCGTGCGCCGGACCGTGGTCGGAAACCCCTGGATATGCCGGACCTCCTCGGCGGTGAAGACCTTGAGCAGGGCGCCGCGCTTGTCGTAATCCTCCTCTTTCCGGAGCACGAAATTTCCCTTGTCGATCCAGGAGACCTTGTAGCCGAAATCGACGCTTTTTTCGTCCTTCGGCACGCTCTTGACGACGAAGACTTCCGTCCCCTCGAGCGTTTCCTCGCGAAGGAGCGTGTGGTCGTCCTCCTCCACCGCCCTGCCCGAGACGTCCTCGTAGCTGAAGTCGGAGCCGACGAAGCTGGACCGCTTGTCGTCGGCGGCGATTCTCTTCACCAGATGGATGGCGGGGATATAGAGCCAGCGGTCCGAGTCCTTGAGCGGATACTTCCAGACGAGGAAGGTCATGTCCCTCACGTCGGCTGGCCGAAGGAACAGGATGAAATACTTCTGGTCACCACCGGCCTTCACATTCCTCCTCGTCATGATCAGTTCCCGAACCCTCTCGCCACCCTCCTTGCTCAGGAGCCTCATCGTCACTTTCGTCCTCATGTCGTTGCCGGAGTAGTACTGCACCAGCGCGGACCGCCGCATGATCTCCTCAGCCCCGACGGGCGCCCCGGCAAAGGCCCGGGAGAAGAGGCCGACGCTAAGGAAAAACAGGAATACAATGGTCGAAAGCCAAATGAAATGTTTTCTCACCATCGCGAACCTCCTAAGATTCTTTCGTCAACCGCCGGGGGAAAAGAACGATGAGCGAGGGGAGCAAAAGGATCGTGGCCGCCGCCGAAAGCAGCATAATGGCCATCATGAAGATCCCCACGGTGATGTACGGGGTCAGGGAGGCGAAGATCATCGCGGCGAAGCCCGAGGCGAAAAGCACGGCGTTCCGGAGAATCCCCTTCCCCGGGCGGGCCACGGTCCACAGCAAGGCCTCCTGGACGTCGTTCGTCTCCGCGCATCGCTGCCGGAACCGGCTCGCGAAGTGGATGGCGAAGTCGACGGCCAGCCCCAGGGAGAGGGTGGAAAGGACGGAGATGGGCATGTCGAGGTCCTTCCCCACGAACCCCACCACCCCGTAGATAAGGATGATGGTGAAGAGCAGGGGGAGGAAGCTGACGATCCCCCACCAGAAGGAGCGGTAGGCCAGAACCAGAAGTACGAAGACGAGCACGCAGGACGCGAGAAAACCCGAGAGCATCCCCCACAGCACCTCGTCGTTCCACACCATGTTGAAATAGGCGATCCCAGCCGGGCTGATCTCGACCCCCGGGATGGGATTCGCCCGGAGATCGCCTTGGATCTTTTCGAGGAGGGCCTTCGTGTCCACGGCGTCCCAGGACTTCAGCTGGACGACCACGTTCGCCTTCCGGTACG
>MGPV01000027.1:24566-24669 GCA_001797615.1 Deltaproteobacteria bacterium GWC2_65_14 | reverse complement strand
ACTGGGCCGAGGAGACGTAGATCGAATCGTTGGGGCCGACTTCCACGGCGAGCGGTTGGCCGAGGAGGGCGTCGGTCGCAAGGCCGCCGTCGCCGGAGTCGCC
>MGPV01000027.1:2641-24557 GCA_001797615.1 Deltaproteobacteria bacterium GWC2_65_14 | reverse complement strand
CGCGCCGGCGACGGGAGGGGCGCCGCAGACGCGGACGATCGTCCCCTTGTCGTGCATGGAAATCGTGACGGTGCGGTTTTCGCCCGGTGAGAGGGTGACGCCGTGGGCCCAGCCGCGGCCGAGCAGCGTCAGGGCGGTGTCGTACTCGTCGACCTCGACGGCGATCCGGCTCCCCGGCGGGACCCCGGAGATCTCACCCCGCCCCGCGGAGCGGTCGAACCACGCCTCCATCGGCGGGGAGATGTGGGGGGCGAGCACCCGGATCAGGATCCGGTTGGACGGATCCAGCGCATAGGAGGGGCGGGCCGTCACCGAAGAAAGGCCCCGGGCCACGGCGACGTTGTCCCCGGGAACGCCGTATTCCAGCCGGATGGAAAGGGAACCGTCCCGGTAGCTTCCGGCGCAGCCGCCGAGGAGCGCGGCAATCGCAAGGAGTATCGTCGGACCCGCGCCGTGGATCGCCCTCATCCGGTCACCGCCCCGGCGTCGCGGCTTCCCCGACGCCCGCGACGAGCGGCCCGAAATATTCCAGCAACTCCCCCCGGGCCGACAGGAGCCCGAAGCGGGACTCGTAGAGATCGAAGGAGGCGTTCTCCCGGTCGACCTTCGCGCGGGAGAGCAGGGTCTGCGCGTCGAGCAGCTCGGTCGAGATGGAGAGTCCTTCCCGGTACCGGTCCTCCTGGATCCGCAGGTTCTCCGCGGCCCGCGCCACGGCGACCTCGGCCGCCTCCTTGCGTTTCGCCGCCTCCCCGACCGCCAGGTGGGCGGCCTTCACCAGGAGACCGATCCGGTCCCGCAGAAGCGCCAGCTCCTCCTTCCTGCGGTCCACGGTGTGGAGCGACTCCCGGCGCGCCGCCCGGTCGGCGAACCCGGAGAAGAGGTTCACCTTCCCCCCCACGAGGGCCGAGAAGACGCTTTGATTCGGGTTGAACTCGTTGCTCTCGTAGGAGTAGCCGCCCTGGCCGAAAAAGGTGGGGGCGAACTCGGCCCGCGCCCCCTCCGCCTGCGCCTCCCCCTCCCGCAGGTGCGCCTCCGCCGCATGGATCTCCCGGCGTTTTGCCACGGCCGCGTTCAGGCTTTCCTCGAGTGGGGGGACGTCCCCCGGGGGGACGGGGATCGTGTCGGCGGCCGGAGACACCGCCGAGTTCCCGGAATACCCCATCGCGAGCGCCAGCTGCGAGCGGGAGAGCTCCTCCCGGTTCTCCGCGGTGACCAGGACCGCCTCGCTGTTCGCCACCAGGACCTCCGCCGCCAGGACATCGTTTTTCGCCACGACTCCCAGCTCGTACAGATCCTCCGCCACCTTCCGGTGCGCCCGGGCCGTCGCCAGCGACTCCTCCGCCACCTCCCGGAGTTCCTGCGCCCGCCGGACGGCGAGAAAGGCGGAAACGGCGCCGAACGCCTGGACCTCGCGGGAAAGCTCCTCCCGGAACTTCGCCGCGGACAGCCTCGCCTCCGCCCGCTCGATCCGGGACGCGGTCCGGCCGAAGTCGTAGAGGACCTGCTCCGCGGTGACCCGCGCATGGTAGACGGCCCGGTCCGCGATCTGCGCCTCCCGCCCCTGCAGGAAGATGGAGGGGGGCTCGGAGAGCGCCGTGAAATCCCCGGAGGCGTCGATCCGGGGAAGGCGTCCGGCTCCCGCCTTCGTCCTCCCCTGCAAGGCGATCCGGAGATCCTGCCCGGTCAGGCGCACCTCCCGCGAGCGGGAGAGGGCGATCCGCACCGCCTCGACCATCGTGACGGATGCAGGAGGCGTCTCCGCCGCCTGGGAATCCGCCATCGCCTGGCAGTGGAACGCCGCATGCGCGAGAAGAAAGGCAAGAACCAGGGCCGTCGGGATCCGCATGCCGAATAGGATATGCAGAACCGCAGAGGAAAAAAAGGGGAAAGGGGGCCCGAAGCCCCCCCCTTCCCCGATGCCCGGGAAATCCGGGACGGATCAGCAGTCGAAATAGAGGAAGAACTCGTGCGGGTGCGGCCGCATCTTCACCGGGTTCACCTCGGCCTCGATCTTGTAGTCGATCCACTTCTGGATGACGTCGGGGGTGAACACGTCCCCCTTCAGCATGAAGCCGTGGTCGGCCTGCAGCGCCTCGAGCGATTCCGTCAGCGAACCCGGCGTCGTCGGAACCCCGGCGAGCTCCTCCGGGGAAAGGGCGTAGATGTCCTTGTCCAGCGGCTCTCCCGGGTCGATCCTGTTCTGGACGCCGTCCAGCCCCGCCATGAGCATCGCGGCGAAGGCGAGGTAGCCGTTGCAGGAGGGGTCCGGGGTCCGGAACTCGATCCGCTTGGCCTTCGGGGAGGCGGAGTACATCGGGATGCGGACCGCGGCCGACCGGTTCCGGCTCGAGTAGGCGAGGTTCACCGGCGCCTCGAAGCCGGGCACGAGCCGCTTGTAGGAGTTCATCGTCGGGTTGGAGAAGGCGCAGATGGCGGAGGCATGCTTCAGGATCCCGCCGATGTAGTGGAGCGCCATCCTGGAGAGCCCGCCGTACTCCTCCCCGGCGAAGAGCGGCTTCCCTCCCTTCCAGATCGACTGGTGGCAGTGCATCCCGCTCCCGTTGTCGGCGAAGAGCGGCTTCGGCATGAAGGTGACCGTCTTGCCGAACTTCCGCGCGACGTTCTTGCAGATGTACTTGTACCACTGGAGGGCGTCGGCGCAGCGCACCAGCGTGTCGAACCGCAGGTCGATCTCCGCCTGGCCGGCCGTGGCGACCTCGTGGTGCTGCGCCTCGACCTTGAGGCCGATCGACTGCATCACCCGGACCATCTCGTCGCGAAGGTCGTGCTGGGAGTCGGTGGGGGGAACGGGGAAGTACCCCTCCTTGTGGCGCGGCTTGTACCCGAGGTTCGGACGCTCCTCCCGGCCGGAGTTCCAGGTCCCCTCCTCGGAGTCGATGTAGTAGTAGCCGAAGTTCGACCCGGTGGCGTAGCGGATGTCGTCGAAGATGAAGAACTCCGCCTCGGGGCCGAAGTAGGCGGTGTCGCCGATCCCGGTCGACTTCAGGTAGGCCTCGGCCTTCCTCGCGATGTTGCGCGGGTCGCGGCTGTAGGCCTCCTTCGTGATCGGGTCCACGATGTTGCAGATCAGGGAGAGGGTCGGCCTCGCGATAAACGGGTCGACGGTCGCCGTGTCGGCGTCGGGGATCACCAGCATGTCCGAGGCGTGGATCGGCTGCCAGCCGCGGATGCTCGACCCGTCGAAGCCGAACCCTTCCTCGAAATTCTCCTCCCCCAGCTCGCTGACCGGGACGGCGAAATGCTGCCAGGTCCCGATGAAATCCATGAATTTCAGGTCGACCATCTCGATCTTCTTGCCCTTGGCGAACTCCAGCACTTCCTTCGCGGTCATCGGTTCCTCCTTGGTGTATGGCGTTGCGTGGATGGTTCGTTCGGTCAGATCGCGTCCGGCCCGCGTTCCCCCGTGCGGATCCGGACCACTTCCTCGACATTCGTGACGAAGATCTTGCCGTCGCCGATCCGGCCGGTCCGGGCCGACTTCTCCACCGTCTCGACCACCTGGGCGACCAGGTCGTCCGGTACGATGATCTCCAGCTTGATCTTGGGCAGGAAGTCGACGACGTACTCGGCGCCCCGGTAGAGCTCGGTGTGCCCCTTCTGACGGCCGAACCCCTTGACCTCGGAGACCGTGATCCCCTGGATCCCGATGTCGTTCAGCGACTCCTTGACCTCGTCGAGCTTGAACGGCTTGATGATCGCCTCGATCTTCTTCATGGGTCACCTCCCGGGATCTCACCGGAGCAAAGGCCGTACCAATCACGGTGCTTGGAGCGCCGTCGCACCCACCGAAAGGGAAGTTCTCCAGGGATTCCAGCCGAATATCGGGTCGCAGGCGGCGGGCCTGATGGAGCGCCGGAATAATCGATGATAGGATATCTGCTCAAGAAATGATCACCGGATGCCTGTTTTCCGGGCAGGGAGGAGCCTTGTTCCTCATCGTGGACGGGTACAACCTTTCGAGGTCGGGGAGCCTGCTCCTGTCGGAGGACCCGGTCTCGCCGGAAGGCCGCGAGGCGCTGTGCTCTCTCCTCTCTTCCTACGCGCGTGGAAAAGGGTTCCGGCTCACGGTCGTCTTCGACGGCCGGGGAGGCGGAAGCGCGGAGAGGGTCCGCCGTCCGTTCAAGGGAGGGACGGCGATCTTTTCCTCACGGACGGAGAGCGCCGACGACGCGATCCGGGGACTGTCCGGAAACGCCCCCCCCGGAACGGTCGTGGTCACCTCGGACCGGGGGCTCGCGGGAACCCTCTCCGCGCGCGCCGTCACCGTGGTCTCGTGCGAGGAGTTCGCGGACCGGCTCTTCGCCTTTCAGATGGAAGGGATCAAGGGGACATCCGACGGGGAGGAGGAATCCCGCGGAGGACAGGCGAAGAAGGGCGAGGGGCGGAAACAGAAGAAACGGGACCGGGAACGGGACCGGATCCTGCGGAAACTCTGAAACGAAGGTCACCGGTCGGGGGCCGGCTCCTGCTTCGGCTCCCCGAGCTTCCGCTCCCTCCCGGCCAGAAGGGACCGGATATTCTCCCGGTGGGTGTAGATCACGAGGAAACAGATGACCAGGGAGAGGGTCACGTAGTGCCGGGAGGTGGCCAGAAGCGCCATCATCGGAGGAAGCGCGACCGCCGCGCAGAGGGAGCCGAGCGACACGTACCGGGTGAAGTAGACGACCGCCGCGAAGAGGACCCCGAGCAGGAAGGCGGTCACCGGGGATAGAACGGCCACGATCCCCAGGGCGGTCGCCACCCCCTTGCCCCCCCTGAGCCCAAGGTAGACGGGGAAGATATGCCCCAGGAAGGCGGCCCCTCCCGCAAGCGCAAGCCACAGATCCACCCGGCTGTCGGTGAACCGGTAGGCCAGCGCCATCGCGAAGACCCCCTTCCCCGCGTCCAGGAGAAGGGTCGCGACTCCTCCCGCCTTTCCGACGGCGCGGGCCACGTTCGTCGCCCCGATGTTTCCCGACCCCACCTTGCGCAGATCCACGCCCCGGTCGAAGAGATGGGCCACCAGGATTCCGAAGGGAACCGATCCCAGAAAATAGGCGAACAGGACGACCGAGGGGCCCCGGACCCAGGAGATGTCCATTACGACTCTTCCGAGTTCTCCCCGCGCGGGCGTCCCACTCCGGATTCGAAGGCGGCCCTCTCCACCGCGGTCGCGACCGCCTTGTGCATCTCCAGGTTCAGGATCGAGGGGACCAGCTCCCCCGCCAGCGCGAAGGAGGAGATCGCCTTCGCCGCCGCGATCTTCATCCGGTTGTTGATCTTCCGGGCCCGCGCGTTGAGCGCCCCCCGGAAGATCCCGGGGAAGGCCAATGCGTTGTTCGCCCCCCGCCCGTCGGCGGCGAAGGAGGCCCCCGCGGCGCGGGCATCCTCCGGCGAGATCTCGGGGTTGGGGTTCGACAGGGCGAGGATCACCTGCCCCTTCCGGATCATCTCCTTCCGGATGAGGCCGGGAACCCCCGTCGTGCAGATGACGATGTCGGACTGCCCCATGATCTCCTGCAGCGTCACCGGCTTCCCGCCCGCTGCGGCGAAGATCTCCATGGCTTTGGAATTGATGTCGGTCCCGAACACCTTCCGGACCCCGTAGGCCATCAGGAGCTTCGAGATCCCCATCCCGGCCGCCCCGAGCCCCACCATCCCGACGATGTCGTTCTTGACCTGCATCCCCACATACTTGCTGGCGTTCAGCAGCGCCGCCAGGACGACGACCGCCGTCCCGTGCTGGTCGTCGTGCATCACCGGGATGTCGAGCATCCCCGACAGGCGGTCCTCGATCTCGAAGCACTCGGGCGCCTTGATGTCCTCCAGCTTGATCGCCCCGAAGGTCGGCGCGATGGCGGCCACGGTCCGGATGATCTCCTCCGGATCCTTCGACTGGATCAGGATCGGGATCCCGTACACCCCCACCAGGGCGTCGAAGAGAGCCGCCTTCCCCTCCATGACCGGCATCCCCGCCACCGCCCCGATGTCCCCCAGGCCCAGGATCGCCGTCCCGTTCGTCACGATCGCCACCGTGTTCCCGATGATGGTGTAGTCGTACGCCAGCTCCGGATTCTCCCGGATCAGCTTGCAGACCTTCGCCACGCCGGGAGTGTAGATCTTCCGGACGATGGAGATCCCCTCGATCGGCGTCTTCGACCGGACCTCGATCTTCCCCCCCTGGTGGAGCTCGAGGACCGGGTCGATGATGTCGGAGAGGATGACCCCCTCGACCTTCCCCATCGCCTCCAGCACCACCTCGAGGTGATCCTCGTCGTTCACGAACACCGTGACGTCGCGGGTGTTGTAGTCCAGTCCGTAGCCGACGAGCCGGATGTCGCCGATGTTTCCCCCGGCGTTTCCGATCGCGGAAGCCACCTTTCCGAGGTACCCCGGCTTGTCCAGGATCATGACGCGGATCTTCTTGACGACCTTGTCGATGCCCTTTTCGATTTGCATGGGGGCATCTTACGTTCCGGATTCTTCTTTGTCAAACCTGCCGGAAACACGATAGAATGACGCGCATGATCGTATGCTGCGCCGCCTGTTCCGCACAGAATTTCGTCTCGGAAGAGCGGCGAAAGGCGGCCGAAATTCCCCCATGCTGCTGGAAATGCAGCGGGTTCCTGCCGGCGGCCGCTGAAACCGATCCTCCGGAGGGGGAATCCAACAAGGGCATCGGATCGGAAAACCGCAAGGGAGGCGCACGGAATGGATAGGATTCGCGTGGCGATCGCCGGCGTCGGAAACTGCGCGAGCGCGCTGCTGCAGGGGATCGAATATTACCGGGACGCGGAACCCGTACCCGGGGAAGACGACGTCCCGGGGCTCATGCATCGGGAGATCGGCGGCTATCTGCCCGGGGACATCGAGGTCGTCGCCGCCTTCGACATCGACCGCAGGAAGGTCGGGCTACCCGTCAACGAGGCGATCTTCTCCCTTCCCAACTGCACTCCGAGATTCGTCGGGGGGATGCCGGCGGGCGGTCCGACCGTCCGGATGGCGCCGGTCCTGGACGGCGTCGCCGGCCACATGCGGGACTATCCCGAAGACCGGACCTTCCTCCCCTCGGACGAGCCTCCATGCGACATCGAGGCGGTCCTGCGGGAGTCCGGCGCTGAGGTCCTCGTGAACTATCTCCCCGTCGGCTCCGAGGAGGCCACGAAGCGCTACGCCGAGAGCTGCCTCACCGCCGGGGTCAGCCTGGTGAACTGCATCCCCGTCTTCATCGCCTCCGACCCGGCCTGGGCGGAGCGCTTCCGGGAGCGGGGGATCCCGATCGTCGGCGACGACGTGAAGTCGCAGCTGGGCGCGACGATCGTCCACCGTGCGCTGGCCCGCCTCTTTACCGAGCGCGGCATCCGGGTTCGCCGGACCTACCAGTTGAACACCGGCGGGAACACCGATTTCCTGAACATGCTGAACCGGAAGCGGCTCCAATCGAAGAAGATCTCCAAGACGGAGGCGGTGACCTCGGTGCTGACCTACCCGGTCGAGGACGAGGCGGTCCACATCGGGCCGTCGGACTACGTTCCCTGGCAGAAGGACAACAAGCTCTGCTTCCTGAGAATCGAGGGGGAGGGGTTCGGGGGACTGCCGATCGAGGTGGAACTGCGCCTCTCCGTGACCGATTCGCCGAACAGCGCCGGGGTGGGGATCGACGCGATCCGGTTCTGCCGACTCGGACGGGAGATGGGGCTCGGGGGGCCGCTTGCCGCCCCCTCGGCCTACTTCATGAAGCACCCGGCGGCGCAGATGACCGACGACGACGCCCGGCGCGAGCTGGAGGAGTTCATCGCCGACTACCGGGCCTGGCGGAGGACAAAAGAAGCGCTGCCCACGCCTCCGTGCACCTCTCCCACGTGAATTCCGCGGCGATCCGCCTCCCTTCCTCCGCCATCCGCCGCCTCGCCTGCTCGTCCCGGTAGAGCGAGCCGATCGCCCGCGCAAGTCCTCCCGGTGCCCCGGCCGGATAGGCGATCCCGCCTCCACCGGCGGCAACCCGCGCCCCCCAGTACCCGGACTCCGGCACCGCCACGGGGACGCCGGAGGCCATCGCCTCCAGCGGCACGAACCCGAACGACTCGTAGAGGGAGGGGCACAGCACGGCGTCCGCCGCGGAATAGAGGGCGGGCATCTCCGCGTGGGGCACCGGCCCGAGGTAGCGGACCCCCTCCGGCGTTCCCTCCGCCGGAGGCCCCTGCCCCACGACCAGCAGCAGGATGTCGGCCTGCACGTCCCGCCGCAGGGAGAAAACGGCGGAAACCGCCTCGGGGATCTGCTTCCCGGGATCCGGCCTCGCGGCCAGCAGGAGCAGGAAGGCCCGGGGGGAGATGCCCAGCCGGCGCCTCCCCTCTTCCCGGGAGGGCGGATGCCGGAAGGCGTCGTCCACCCCCGGCGGGATCACCTCCCCCTTCCCGGAGACCGCCGGGAAGATCCTCTCCGTGTGGGAAAGATCCTCCGCGGTGAAGCAGACGATCCGGTCGGCCTCCCGGGAGATCGCCTCCTCCTCGCTCCTCCGGGCCGCCGGAAGCCCTCCCGGGACCGCTCCCGGGGCTTCCCCCTTTCTCGCCTCCACCGTGTGGTAGGCGAACACGATGGGAAGAGTCCTCCCCGTCTCCCGGAACAGGGCCCGCGCCGCCGACCCCGACATCCAGTAGTGGGCCGACACGATCCGGTAAGGCGATCCCTCCTCCGCCAGCAGCCCGCGCGCGCTCTCGATGAACCGGGGGAGAGAGGACAGCGCCCCCGCGCGGGTGGGGGGATGACTCCACCCGCAGGGGAGATGGAGAATGCGCAGGCCGGGGGCGGGTCGGGAGACCTCTACCCGGTTCCCGGTTCCCCGCGTCAGGACGTCGGTCTCGATCCTCCGGCGGGAGATCCCGGCCAGCAGGCCGCGCAGGAAGATGTTCATTCCCCCGGCCAGCCCGGCGCCAGGCTCCTCGAAGGGGCAGGTGTGGTAGGAAAAAAGGAGGTGCCTCACGGGAGACCGACGGTGGCCCTGTAGACGACCCGGTCCACTCCCCCGAGGTCGTACTTGTACCGTTCCCCGCCCCGCAGGAAGTCGTACTCCCGGCCCCCCCTTCCGATCGCCTCCTCGATGCACCGCGCGAGAAGGACCAGGCCCGGGCTGATCCTCCGGTATTGCGGATCGTACCCGGAGTTGTAGAGGAGGAGGGATCCGTTCCACTCGAGCTGGAAGGCGGAGGCGACATCCGTTTCCCCGTCCGAAAGGAAGGCCAGCCGGAGCTGGCCGGCTTCCGAGAACCGCCCGGCGATCTCCCGGAAGAACCGCTCCATCCCCTCGTCCATGAACCGCTCCTTTTCCGACTGGCTGCTTCGATGCAGAACGAGGAAGGAGGACAGGTCCCGGTCCAGCTCCGGACCCCCGGGGGTGATGCGAAACGAGAGGCCGGGAACGGTATCGTCGGCCCTGCGAAGCTTCCTCCGCAGCTCGTGCCGCTTCTTCTTTCCGAGCCGCTCGAGGTATTCCCCGAAATCTCCCGGGAGAGAAAGAAGCGGGGAGCGGTCGGTCTCTTCGAGCCGGAAGGAGTACCCGAACCGCCCGCAGAGTTCCGGGAGAAGATGCAGGGAGGGCGTTCCCTCGACGAGGTTGGGAAGGCGCAGGGTCGACCCCCCGGCCAGCAGTCCCCGGGACTCCCGTAAAAACCCGGACCAGAACTCCCGTTCCTGCCCGGCGATCACGACGGCGTCGAGGGAGTCGGCCACCCGCTCGCCGCCGAGCAGCTCCCACCCCGCGCCGTCGGCCCGGCGGCACAGGAACAGAAAGCCGGCCGCCCCCCCCCCGCGTTCCCAGCGAAAGGCCATCGTCTCCCGGCCGGCCGCGAAGGCGGTGGCCCAGGGCACCAGGAAGCGACGCGACAAGAAGGGACTCGGGCGGGCGGAGCGGCGAAGGACCGCGTCCCATTCCGGGGCGGAAACCTCCTCGACGCGGCCGATCCAGGAAAATCCCATGACCCCGGGAAGCCGGCCCGTCAGGCCGCCAGTCCGCCGATGGGAAGGACGACGGTCTGTTTCCCGCCTCTCCCCCGGATCCCCTCCTCCCTGTGGCGCGGGGAATCGCAGGCGGCAAACGGCGACTGCAGGGCGTAGGACAGCGCCGCGCACCGGATCGCCGTGTTCCGCCCGCGGTTCATCGGGGGCTCCCCTCCCGCGGCGCTGCGAGGGGCGGTTCGGGCCTCGCGATCACCCCGGCGGCGAAGAGACGGCTCACGGCCTCCCCGGCCACGGCGTTCGCCGCCCCGTTCACCGCCGCGCGGATCGCCTCGGAAGTGACGAAGAGCGGCTCCGTGTACCAGTAATCGGAACCGAGGCTGCTGCTCCACCCCGGGGGGGCGCTTCCCCCGGAGGCGAACAGGGTCGCCGAGACCGACGCCGCCACTTCGACGCTCAGCCGGAGGCTTCCCGTCTTTTTCGTGGTGACCCGAAACTCGTCCACCCGTCCCCACACCTTCGCCGCCGCCCCCGGCGGGACGTCGGCCTCCCCGGGCACACGGACCGAGCGGATCCCCACCTCCGCAAGCGCGTCGGCGACCAGGTCGGCGAGCGCCTTCCCGGGGTCGCTCTTCCAGACGATCGACCGGGCATAGTCGAAGTCCCGCCCGATCTCGTAGGGGGGAGAGCCCGAATAGGAGAAGTCGAGAACGGCGACCGCGGGACCCTCGGGGGCCTGGACGGGCGCGCCGGCTCCCGGCCGGTAAAGCTCGCCCGGCAGGTAGAGTACCTTCCCCGTCACGCAGCCGGATCCCGCCAGGAGAAGGGCGGCGACCGGCACCAGCAGAAACCCGGATCTCTTCGTCATCGCTGCCACCACCTCTCTCGTCCTCTCGTTTGGAGCCCGGTACCACTGTATGGCATAGTCCCCCCCGTTTCAACGGGTTCCGAATCCTCTTTCGGCTTGAATTCCCTCGGGGCGTTGCCGTATCGTGAAATTTCGAGGAGGAAACCCGATGCCGGTGTCGCCGACCGTCCGCAGCGCGATCCAGCAGGGCTCGTGGATCCGGAAGATGTTCGAGGAGGGGGCCCTCCTGAAGGCGGAGAAGGGGGCGGAGAACGTCTTCGATTTCTCCCTCGGGAACCCGTTCGGCGACCCGCCGGACCGGTTCGCCTCCGAGCTGCGGCGTCTTTCCGCCTCGCCTCCCCCCGACCTGCACCGGTACATGCCGAACGCGGGATTCCCGGAGGTCCGCCGCGAGGTCGCGAGGTCGCTGTCGTCCGCCACCGGGCTTCCCTTCACCGGCGAGCTGGTGGTCATGTCCTGCGGGGCGGCGGGCGCCCTGAACGTGGCGCTCCGCACGATCCTCTCGCCCGGGGACGAGGTCGTCGTTCTCGCCCCCTATTTCGTGGAGTACCTCTTCTACATCCGGAACGCCGGGGGAGTTCCCGTCGTCGCCGAGGCCGCGGAGGATTTCCAGCTCGATCTCGAAGCGATCCGGAAGGCCCTCTCCGACAGGACGCGTGCGCTCATCCTGAACACGCCGAACAACCCCACCGGGGCGGTTTACCCCGGAGCCGCGCTCGACGCGCTGGACCGGCTTCTCGCGGAACCGGAACGGCGAACGGGAAACCCCGTCTATGTCCTGTCGGACGAGCCGTACCGGAAGATCCTCTACCCCGGGGAGGTCTTTTCCCCTCCCGCCGCGCATCTGCGGAACGTGCTGATCGCCTACTCCCACTCGAAGGACCTGAACATCCCCGGGGAGCGGATCGGCTACCTCGCCGTGTCGCCGAGGGCCGCGGACGCCGCCGAGGTCGCGGGGGGGTGCGTCTTCTGCAACCGGGTGCTCGGCTTCGTGAACGCCCCCTCCCTGATGCAGCGGGCGGTGGCCGGCCTCCAGGAGATCTCCGCCGAAATGGCGGTCTACCGGGAGAACCGGGACCTCCTCCTTTCGGCGCTGTCGGAATCCGGATTCTCCGTCGTCCCCCCCGGGGGAGCCTTCTACCTCTTCCCCCGCATCCTGGGGAAGGACGAGACGGCCTTCGTCGCCGCGGCCCGGGAGGAGAACATCCTCGTCGTGCCGGGGAGCGGGTTCGGCCGCAGCGGGTATTTCCGGGTCGCCTACTGCCTCGCCACCGAAGTGGTGCGCAGATCGCTCCCCGCGTGGAAGCGGCTCGGGGAGAGGTTCTCCCGCCGCCCGGGGAGTGCCCGGTGAAGCTTCCCTTTCGCCGGAACATCGCACGGATGGGCGGCTACCTTCCCGGAGAGCAGCCGAAGGAGGAGGGCTTCGTCAAGCTCAACACGAACGAGAACCCCTACCCTCCCTCCCCGGCGGTCCTTTCGGCGATCGCCAGGGAGGCCGGCGGAACGTTGCGCCTCTACCCCGACCCGGAGTCCACGAGGCTGCGGCGGCAGGCGGCGGAAACCTACCGGTTCGACCTCGAACAGGTCATCGCGGGGAACGGATCGGACGACCTGCTCGCCATGATCGCCCGGGCCTTCATCGGGGAAGGGGACGCCCTCTGCTGCCCCGTGCCGACCTACACCCTGTACGACACGCTGGTCCGGATCCAGGGGGGACGGGTGCGCGGCATCCCCTACCCGGAGGACTACTCCCTCCCGAAAGGACTGTTCCGGAACCGCGAGCAGGTGACGGTCGTCGCGAGCCCGAACTCCCCCTCCGGGACCTCCGTGCCGCTTGCGGCGCTGTCGGGCCTCGCCTCCGCGGTCCGGGGGATCCTCGTCGTGGACGAGGCCTATGCCGACTTCGCGGAGGAGACGGCCCTTCCCCTCGCCCGGGAGCGGGAGAACGTGGTCGTCCTGCGGACCTTCTCCAAGTCCTTTTCCCTGGCCGGCATGCGGATCGGCCTCGGGTTCGGCCACCCCCGGATCCTCGCGGGGCTGAACAAGGTGCGCGACTCCTACAATCTCGACCGGCTGGCGATCGCCGCCGGGGAGGCGGCGCTCGCGGACATCGGCTGGATGGAGAGAAACGCCGCCCGGATCCGGAAGACCCGGGAACGGCTGGCGACCGCCCTTCCGGCCCTCGAATTCGTCCCCTTTCCCTCGCAGAGCAACTTCCTCCTGGCGAGGCGGCGGGGAGGGAAATCGGCCCGGCCGGTGTTCGATGAGCTGAAGCGAAGGAGGATCCTCGTCCGCTACTTCGACACGCCCCGGCTGGCCGGTTGCCTCCGGATCACGGTGGGCACCGACGCCGAGATCGACACCCTCCTGTCGGCGCTATCGGAGATCCGGCGCGGCTGACCCGTCCCCGTGCGCCCGGGACCCTGGCTCGCGCGTGACGCAGTTGCAGGCGCCCTCGGGACGGGGCGAATCACGGGCGGAGCCAGCCGCAGGAGGGGGGATGAGCGGAGATAAAATGATTGGACAGGGGGCGGAGGGCGGGCGAAGCGAAGGCCCCCTCTGAGGCGGCGAAGCCCTCCCCGTGCCCCGCGACTGGGCGGGATCAGAGGCGGATCGTCCAGTTGCCCCCGTCGCGGTTGCGCCACTCGGCGGCGACCGTTCCGTCCGGACGCCTCCGGAGCAGCAGGAAGCAGTATTCCGCGACGCTCCCGGCCGGCCCGAAGAGGTACCCTTCGTGGGTCCGGGGCAGGGGAAACCGGTCGAGGGAACTCTCGCGGCCGCGCAGGAAGGCCTCCCGGTCCTCGGCGAACGGATACCCGGAGGGCGACCCGTCGCCGGAGAATCTCTTGACCTCCAGCGGGGTGAGGTTGGGCGCATCCCAGGATCCGCAGCTCCAGAGCATCCGGGCGCAGACCACGTCCCCTTCCTCGTCCCGCCAGGTGATCCGGGCCGAGTTGATCTTGTCCGCGACGAGCCCGACCCCGCCTTCGGTCGCATGATAGAGGAAAAAGGGCATCGGCCGCTCCTTCAGCACGGAGAGCGCCTCCGGGACCTCGATCACCGGCGGGGTCTTTCCGTCGAGCGGCAGGGCCGCCCGGCAGAGCGATTCGGACGGCTTCTTCCGCATGGCGCCGAACCCGAAGCGGGCGTTCCCTTCGGCCGGCTCCCCCTCCCGCAGCGGCAGGAGGATCCGGAAGGTCCCCCTTCCAGGCGCCGGTGGGAGGTTCCCCCCTCCCTCCTCCCCGATCAGGACGGCGTCGTCCCCTGTTTCCGGTCCGGGAAGAAGGGTTTCATAGGGATCGGAAAACCGTTCCGCCCCGGAAGACACGATCGAGAACGCGTAGCGGACCCGAAGCGCTCCGCCGCCGGGCGGGGAGGGGAAAAAGAGGCGGACCTCCCGTTTCCCGGGCTCGGATGTCGCGGGAACGACGATCGAGGAACGTGAGAGAACGGTGCCGGGGGAGCCGGCGGGCCTGGCCGTGGAATGGATCAGGACAAGATCCGGTGTCTCCGGGCCGTCGAGGAATTCGCGTCGAAGCGCATGCATCGCCAGCCTCCCCACGCCGACCCGGGCGATCCCCCGGGGCCGGGGCATCCGGTCGATTATCCCGCTGTTCCCTACTTCTGTATACCACAATCACTCGTAGTCGAGCCGGGCAAGTTCCTCCTCGTCCATCCCGAAGTAGTGCCCGATCTCGTGGAGCAGGGTGACCCGGATCTCCCGGGCGAGATCGTCCCGGTCCGGGAAATCCTCCTCGAGCGGAACCCGGTAGATCGAGATCTTGTCCGGAAGGTTCCCGGAGTCCTGCACGGAGCGTTCCGGAAGCGGGATCCCGTGGTAGAAGCCGTAGAGGGTCTCGCCGGGAGGAACCCCCAGCTCCCGCAGAAGCCACCCGGGCGGGCGGTCCTCGACCACGATCGCCACGTTGTCCAGCGCCTGCCGGAAGATCTCCGGCAGGGTGTCCACGGCCCGGCGGAGCACCCCTTCGAAATTCGAGCGCACCATGGCGAACCCTCGAGATTTTGACGGAAATTCTACCGCAAACTTCGCTCGGAGAGAACCCGGATCGAACAATAGAATGGCTGGCGAGGACCGCGGACGTGGCTACTGCGGACGGATCCGGGAGCGGATCTTCTTCACGGCGTCGTCGACCATCTTCGACGCAACCGCATCGGGCTCCACGCGGAAGGTCCCGCTGTTCACCTGCTTCCGGATGGTGGCGACCCGCTTCCCGCGGACGGACTCTTCCTTCTGGGAACCTGCACCGTTCCCTTCTTTCTTCTTTCTGCCAGAGATGGTGGATCCCCCTCCCCCTGGGTCGCTCACGCCCCCATACCCTACCTATCGGCATGCCGCCGGGAAACTTTACCCGGCGGGGGAACAATCTCCTTCCGTCGTCCCGGAGGGGGACGGTAGAATGAACCCACATGAAACAGGCCCTCCTGATCGCGGAAGATGACGATAACGTCCTCGACCTGCTGGGGAACGTCTTCTCGCGGCCCGATATCCGGCTCCATACCGCACGCACGGGAGCCGAGGCGATCGCCCTGCTGCACCAGAACGAGGTCGACGTCGTCCTGACCGACCTGGTGATGCCGGGAGGCGACGGACTCGAGGTCCTCAAGCAGGCGAAGCGGGTCTCCCCCGCCTGCGAAGTCATCCTGATGACGGGGTACGGCACGGTGGAAAGCGCCGTCCAGGCGATGAAGCTCGGGGCCTTCCACTACATCACCAAGCCGTTCAAGACCGTCGAGGTGGTCCACCTCGTGGAGCGGGCCTTCGAGCTCACCGGGATCCGAAAGGAGAACGTCCGCCTCCGGAGCCAGGCGATCGGCCGGTACGGGGTCGAGAACATCCTTGGCGTCAGCGAGCCGATCCGGGAGGTCCTGTCGCTCGTTTCCAAGGTCGCCTCGAGCGATTCCACCGTGCTGATCCTGGGCGAGAGCGGGACCGGAAAGGAGCTGGTGGCCCGGGCGATCCACTACAACAGCCGCCGGGCGGACCGGATGCTCGTCCCCGTGAACTGTTCCGCGATCCCCTCGGAACTCCTGGAGAGCGAGCTGTTCGGGCATGTCAGGGGGGCCTTCACGGGGGCCCATGCGGCGAAGCAGGGACAGTTCGAGATGGCGCACCGGGGAACCATCTTCCTGGACGAGATCGCGGAGATGAGCCCGCCCCTCCAGGCGAAGATCCTCCGCGTGCTGCAGGAGCAGTCCTTCCTCCCGGTCGGCGGGACGAAGACGGTGAACGTGGATGCCCGGATCCTGGCCGCGACCAACAAGGACCTGGAGGCGGAGATCGAGCAGGGCCGTTTCCGACAGGATCTCTACTTCCGGCTGAACGTGATCCCGATCCGGATCCCCCCCCTTCGCGAACGCCCCGAGGATATCCCGCTCCTCCTGGACCATTTCCTGCGGAAATTCGCGGCCGGGAGCGGACGGATCGTGCACGGCTTCCGGCCGGAGGCGGCGGCAGCGCTCCGGCGGTACCCCTGGCCGGGAAATGTACGGGAACTGGAGAACCTGGTCGAGCGGCTCGTCGTCCTCACCCGCACCGGTTGGTTCGAGCCGGAGGATCTCCCCCCGAACATGCGGAAGGAGAAGCCCTCCGCAGAGGAGGAAGCGGCGGACCTTGCAGAAGGACCGATCGATTTCCGGAGTGTCCGGGAGGCCTTCGGGGACCGCCTGATCCGGAAGGCGCTCGACCTCGCCAGGGGAAACAAGAACCAGGCGGCGAAGATGCTCGGCCTCAAGCGGACGACCTTCCTGCAAATGCTGAAAAGGAAAAGCCTGCATGGCCCATAATTGTCAGGCCGACCCCCGCCTGACATTTTCTTGACAGCTGAAGATTGTCACTCCCGATCCACCTCTGATTTTTCCTAAGCATTATCAAGCCGTTACACAATTGTATTTGGTGGCATGCATATTGCTCACTTCCTGTCCATCCTTTGGTAGGAACCGCGCAGTCCTGAAGGGAGGATGGAGACGATGGCGAGGAATTCAGCACTCCGGGCTTCGGAACGGGTTGAACCGGCTTCGCAATCCCCACCGGACCGGGAAGCGGTCGTGAGCGAGTTCCTCCCCAGCATCCGGTACCACGCCTCCATGCTGAAGCTCCGCCTCCCCTCCAATATCGAGATGGACGACCTGGTCAGCTCCGGGGTCGTCGGGCTCCTCGACGCGGTCGACAAGTTCGACGGCTCGCGGGGGATCAAATTCAAGACCTATGCCGAATTCCGGATCCGCGGGAGCATGCTCGACTACCTCCGCGAGATGGACTGGTTTCCCCGCTCGGCGAGGCGGAACGCCTCCAGGCTTCAGAACGCCTACGCCCGACTCGAGGGAATTCTCGGTCGCCCCCCCGAAGAGAAGGAGGTGGCCAAAGATCTCGACCTTTCCGTCGATGAACTGCGCAAGCAGCTGGCGCTCTATTCCGGTTTGACGGTCTTCTCCCTGGACGTCCCCCTGGAGGACGAGGATTCCGTCGCCATCGGCATCCAGAAGGTTCTCGGGGAAGCGGCCCGGAACGAGTCCCGGCAGGGGGAGCTCGTCCGGGAGCTGAAAGAGGTCCTCGGGAAGGCGATCGACCTTCTCCCGGAGAGGGAAAAGCAGCTGATCGCCCTCTACTACTACGAAGAACTGACGATGAAGGAGATCGGAGCGATCTTCTCCCTGGGAGAGCCCAGGATCTGCCAGCTCCACTCGCAGGCCGTCCTGCGCCTCCGGGGGAAGCTGCGCAACCAGCTGGAGGACTAGTGTACCGTCTCGTAAATAGCTTGAGGCACCGAGAGCGTCGATGCGCCGCGTCCAGCGAGGCGCGCGACCGAGGCATACCGTTGAGTATGGTGAAGGAGCGCAACGAAGCTGGCGCGGATGCAGCGGCGCTCGAATGCCAAGGTATTTGCGAGACGGTGCACTAAAAGCCCCCTACTCCTCCGGAAGCTTCTCCTCCCCGCTTCGCAGCGACCCGATCCGGGCCCGGAACCGCTCCACGTCCCGCACCGACTCCATGTACTTCGACTGGGCGTTGTCCAGGTGCCTCCCGAAGACCCGGAAGTTGTCGGCGAACCGCTCGAAGTCCTTCCCGACCCGCTCGAGAAGGACCTGGATCTCCCTTGTCTTCTGCTCGATCTTGAATCCGCGGAAGGCGAAGGCGAGCGCCTGGAGGTAGGCGAAGAAGCTGTTCGGCGACGTCGGGACGACCTGGAGCCGGAGCAGCCGCTCGTGCAGCTCCCGGTCCCGGAGGAGGAGATAGTAGACCGACTCGGAGGGCACGAAGAGGAAAGCGAAATCGAGCGTCCGGGGGGGACGGATATACTTGGAGCGGATCGACTCCGCCTGGACGAGGACATCCCGCGCGAAGGCCTTCTCGTACTCCTTGCGCGCGGCGTCGTCCACCTCCCCCTCCAGCAGGGGCATGGCGTTCGCCATCGGGAACTTCGCGTCGACGCAGACGTACTGGCTCCGGTCGGGACGGACGAAGATCGCGGCGTCCGCCCGCTCTCCCCCCTCCATCTGGAACTGCAGCTCGAACATCTCCGCATGGGAGCCGAACAGGTCGGAGAGCATCCGCGACAGGGTGAGCTCCCCGAAAGCGCCGCGGGCCTTGGGCTGCGCGAGGATCATGTTCAGCTGGCTGATGTCCCGGGACAGGAGGACCACCTGCCCGGTGGCCGCGCCCAGATCCCGGAGGTGGGTCGCCACCTGGTCGAACCCCTTGAGGTTCCGGTCGGCCGTCTCGGACAGCTCGCGGGTCAGCTCGCCGCGGATCTCCAGAAGCTTCTCCTCGATCCGCCGGGAGATCTCGTCCATCCCCTTGAGGAAGTTCTCCGAGACCTCCTGGCGGATCCTCCCCGACGAGTCGGCCTGGGCGCGGGAAAGATCCGCCGCCGTCGTCCGCAGGGCGTCGGCGAAGCTTTTCTCCATCCGCTCCAGCCGGTCCTGCACCGGCGACGGGCGCCGCAGGAGCACGATGACCAGCGTGGCCACGACGGCGATCAGCGTCAGGACGGGCAGCAGTTCCATGATACGATACCAACACCTCGTGCTACCGGGACGGGTCACCCGCAGGGTAGCACAGAATCGGCACACCGGGAGGAACGGTGAAGGTTCCCAAGAAGCTGGCCATCCTCGGCTTCAACCTCTGCGCCTCCGTCTTCATCGGGCTCTGCGTGTACGGTCTGCTCCTCCACTTCGAGGAGGGAATGGAACGGGGGGGATCGATCCTCTCCTCGGTCCTCTCCGCCCTCATCATCCTGGGGGCCATCGCGGGGATCGGGTATTTCGGAAACCAGTGGGACCGGCGCAACACCGAGGAGGCGAGGGACAAATCCCGGTAGACCGGAAACCTTTCCGGAACCTCCCGCGGCGATCCTCCTGATCGAGGGGATCTGCCATTTCGGCCATCTCTGGGACGGGATCCTCGCCCGCGAAGCCGCGGTGACCGACAAGACCGTCTCCGCACAAGGAGGGAAGTAGGCCCGACCTTCACCGGGCGGTGAAGGTCCGCATCATCAGCAGCTCCCGGACCACCGGTTCCTTCGCTTCCCGCTCGTGGAGCGGAGGGCCGGGAACGGCGGGATGCCTCTCCCCGAAGGAGGGACGTTCCGCCCGGTAGAGCACCCCGATCGGGATCTTCTCCTCCCATTCCAGCGCCAGGTCGAGGGCCTTTTTCCGGTCCGAGGGATCGTGCTCCGCGGGAATCCTGTAGACCCTCTTTCCGTACCATTGGTAGTTGTTCTTCTTGTTGAAGGTGACGCAGGGCTGCAGGATGTCGACGAGGGCGAACCCCTTGAAGCGGATCGCCTGGAGCATGAGGTCCGCGGTGAAGTCGATGTCCGCCGAGTAGCCCCGGGCCACGAAGCCGCACCCCAGGGAGAGGGCGACCGCGAGCGGGGGGAACGGCCCCGAGATCACGCCGGAGCGGGCCAGCGACCCGGCCCAGCCGGGATCGCTCGTGGGGGAGGGCTGCCCCTTCGTCAGCCCGTAGACCTGGTTGTCGTGGACGAAGAGGGCGATGTCGACGTTGCGCCGGACGTTGTGGAGGAAGTGGTTCCCCCCCTCCCCGTAGATGTCCCCGTCTCCGCTGGTCACGACCACCGTGAGGCGGTCGTTCGCCATCTTGATCGCCGCCGCCGCCGGAAGGGCCCTCCCGTGGAGCCCGTTGAAGACGTTCACATCCACGTAATGGGGAAGCTTCGCCGCCTGCCCGATTCCGGAGACGAGGACGATCTCGTGCCTCTCCTTCCCCGTCGCCTCGAGCGCCTTTTTCACCGCCTTCAGGATCCCGAAGTTCCCGCAGCCCGGACACCAGGAGTTCTCCACGCCGGTGTCGAATCGGTCTACCATGCCCGCCTCCCCGCCTCCGCGGCCAGCTCCCCCGGCGTGAAGGGGAGCCCGTCGTACCGGTGGATCGTCCCGGCGACCCCCAGTCCCGTCTCCCTCCGGATCAGCCGCGCCAGCTGTCCGGTCGCGTTGTTCTCCACGGTCAGGCAGACCCGGTACCGGGGGAGGATCTCCCCGATCTCCTTCGCCGGGAAGGGCCACACCTGCCGCAGGTGGAGCGCCGAGACATCGCGTCCCTCGCGGGCAAGGATCCCGCGGGCCTCCGCGACCGCCTCCTTGGTGGATCCGAACCCGATCAGCAGGGCATCCCCCCGGGGAGGCCCCGAGAGCAGGGGGGGAATCCTCCTGGCCGCCAGGCTCTCCCCCTTCCGCAGCCGCTTTTGCACCATCCGGATCCGGGCAGCGTGGTCCTCGGTGAGGTGGCCGTCCTCGGTATGCTCGTCGCTGTCGCAGACCACCGCGATCCCCGCCTCCCCCGGCAGGGCCATCGGCGACACCCCGCTTTCGGTCACCGCGTACCGGAGATACCTACCCTCCGGCGTGCGGGGGACCTTCTCGCCGCGGACGATGTGCCGGCGGACCGGACGGATCTCGAACGCGCCCGGATCGATGTCCACGACGGTGTCCGCGAGGTGCTGGTCGGTCAATACGATCGCCGGCACCTGGAACTCCTCCGCCGTCTCCATCGCCTGCCGGGCGAGGTCGAAGGCCTCCTCGGGGGATCCCGGAGAAAGGATCAGCCTCGGGAACTCCCCGTGCCCCGCCGACAGGACGAACTCGAGGTCGCCCTGCTCGGTCCGGGTCGGCAGCCCCGTGGCGGGCCCGGGCCTCATCGCCAGCGCGATCACCACCGGGATCTCCATCATGCCGGCCAGGGAGAGCGCCTCCACCATCAGCGCGAACCCTCCCCCGGAGGTCGCCACCACGGAGCGGGCGCCGGCGTAGGCGGCCCCGATCGCCATGTTCAGCGCAGCGATCTCGTCCTCCGCCTGTTCGAAGAGGAGGCCTGCGCGGGGCCCTTCGTCCGCGAGAACGGAGAGGATCCCCGTGCCCGGGGTCATCGGGTATCCGGCCGCGAAGGTGCATCCCCCCGCGATCGCCCCCAGGGCCAGCGCCTCGTTCCCGGACATCACGATCCGCGGAACGGTCTTTCCCTCCGGGAGACGGAACTTCGCCCGGACCTCCCCGGGAAGATGTTCCTTCGCCCACTCCCACCCGAGGTGGAGCGCCTTCCGGTTCTTCTCCCGGAACTCCCCCTGGAACATCTCCTCCACCAGCGCGTCGGCATGCTCCCTCGGAAATCCCAGCGCGAAACCGATCGCTCCGGTACCCACGACGTTCGCGAGGATGGGGGATCCGGCCTGTACCGCCTTTTCCTTGAGGGGCGCCGCGATCAGACCCGGCGGCGGCTCCGCGACGTCGGCGATCGCGAACCCGCCCGGCGCCAGCCCGGAGAGAACGTGGGGCAGATGCTCCGGGTTCACGGCGAGGAGGATCTCCGCCTTCTCCCGTCCGGCGCGGACCGGCTCCGTCCCGATGCGCACCGTCTGGGAGTTTCTCCCCCCGCGGATCCGGCTCATGTAGTCCTGCGTCAGGTGGAAATGGTGCCCCGCGGCCAATGCCATCCGATAGACCAGGGTCCCCACCGTGTGGACCCCCTGCCCCGCCCCGCCTGTCACGCGCACGTTCACGTCCGCCGCCATGGGTCCCCTCCTTCCCTATAAAAGATGAGCCCCGGGGGGGAAACGT
>MGPV01000027.1:1694-2597 GCA_001797615.1 Deltaproteobacteria bacterium GWC2_65_14 | reverse complement strand
CAGGCCGACCGCCGAATCGGCCGGGGTCCAGGACCGCTCCGCGGGAGCCGCAACCCCTCCGACGAGCACCCCGGTGGCATGCTGCAGCGTCGCGCGGGCGACGAGGGAATCCCTTGAGATGGAGGGCCCGCTCGAATTCCCGATCGGCCCGATGGTCCGCCGCCGCCGCCTCCAGGAGGGCCGCCCTCGCCATCGCGATGGAGGCTTCCGCCTTCCTCCCGATCGCCTCGGCCTCCCGGGAATCCACGCGGGCCAGCGGGTCGCCCTTCCCCACCCTGACCCATTCGGTGACGTACACCTCGGTTACCGTCCCCCCGAACTCGGATTCCACGAGGGCGTCGTACTTCGGGGAGAGGGATCCCACCACGTCGATTCCCCGGTAGATGATCCGCAACACCCTCCGGAGCCCCTCCTGGTCGAGCGCATCCCCCGGCTGGCAAAGCCGGGACTCCATGGCGACGTTCAGCGCGCCGTTGAGAGCCCACATCATGTCCTCGACGTTGCCCTTCCGGAATTCCCCCTTTCGGACCCCTTCCCGGACGAGCGCCCGGATGGCCTCCTGGAGCTTGCGGTGATAGGCGTCGAAATCGATGTACGGCGCCCCCTGGGGAGGCCCGTAATAGATCGAGTACATCAGGCGCGAGACATCGATGTTCTCGAGCAGGAGGGAGAACACCTGCGTGGAAAGATGCGTGAGCCTGTCCGCCGCATGTCAAGGAGGAAATCTACCGATCGGTAAGCATAGAGGACGAACCCGGCGGGGCGGTTTCACCGCCGGCAGGAACCATGGCAACGGCGCGCCCCCCGACGGGCGCGCCAGGACAGTCGGGGGCTTTGCCTTCCCCCCTTCCTCTACGGGGTCCCCGCCGCCTTCTTCGCGACGCGGGCGTTGAACTTGGCGAA
>MGPV01000027.1:0-1555 GCA_001797615.1 Deltaproteobacteria bacterium GWC2_65_14 | reverse complement strand
GAGCGTCCCGACGCTGCCCTCCCCCGGGTCCATGTGCGGCGCCATCGCCTCGATGCAGGCCCACTCGAAGAGCCCGACCATGAAGCCGGTGCCGAACACCTTCGGCATGGCCTGGAACGCCGGCGCCTCGGGATAGAGGTACGGCACCGTCTTGTTCTCGGGAACCCGGTACTTGTGCGTGTGCGTGAGCCCGACCTTCAGCGTCTCTTTCATCTTCCCCTCCTGCGCGCCGGTATTCCAAAGACGATAGACGATTTCCCCTCGCGGGCACAACGGAAGATACCGGCCGGCCTACCGGACCTCCCCCGTTCCGGCGCGCTCCGATTCATATTACAATCAGGGGAAGCTCCCCGCGCATCGACCGTAAAAGGAGAGAGCCATGCCCCGCGTTTCCCATGGGTTCCGGTCCCTTCTTCTGTCGGTTCTGCTGCCGCTGGCGCTCCTCACGGGAGGGTGCGGCGACGTCCAGGTCGGGAAGGCGGAATCGGTGGCGACCCTGGCGGGCGCCGCCGGGGGGGGCGGCTTCTTCGACGGCTCCCCGGCGGGCCCGGTCCGGTTCGACTCCCCCGGGGGGGTGGCCGTCACCTCGACGGGGAACCGCTTCGTGGCCGACACGGAAAACCATGTGATCCGGAGGATCGACGCCTCGGGAAACATCACGACCTTCGCGGGGAAGTTCGGAGTTTCCGGGACGGCGGACGGGACCGGGGCGAACGCCAGCTTCAGCCGGATCACGGCGATCACCGCCGTGGGCACCTTCCTCTATGTGTGCGACAACAACGCGATCCGCAGCGTCAGCCCCGCCGGGGCCGTCGTCACTCTGGCGGGCCTCCCCGGGACGGCCGGTTCGACCGACAACACTGCCGGCAACGCGAACGTGCGATTCTTTTCCCCGGGAGGGATCGCCTCCAACGGGTCGACGATCCTCTTTGTCGCGGACACGGGGAACCACAAGATCCGGTGGGTGAACACGGTCACCGGAGCGACGACGACCGCCGCCGGATCCGGTGTCTCCGGGTTCGCGGACAACACGCTGGCGACCGCGGCCCGGTTCAACTCCCCCGAAGGGGTTACCTTCGACGGGGCCGCCCTCTTCGTCGCGGACACGGGAAACCATGCGATCCGGAAGGTCGCGTCGCCTTTCTCCTCCGGGGAGGTATCCATCCTGGCGGGGGACGGAGTCGCCGGCTTCGTCGACAACACGAGCGGAACGTCCGTCCAATTTTCCTCCCCCCGTTCGCTGATCTCCGTGGGGACCGACCTGTTCGTCGCGGACTCGGGAAACCACGTGATCCGGGAAGTGGACACCGCGAACTTCGGGTTCACGACCACCCTGGCGGGGTTTCCCGGGATTCCGGGATCCTCCGACGGCACGGGAAGTGTCGCACGGTTCTCCGGGATCCGGGGGGTCGGCATCCAGGAGGGGATCACGGCCCTTTTCCTCGCCGCCGATACCGGGAACCACTCGATCCGGCAGGTCACCTTGGGCGGAGTGGTCACCACGGTTTCGGGAAACCCGCCGCGCACCGGGACCGCGGACGGCTCGGGCGTCGCG
>MGPV01000026.1:22062-22204 GCA_001797615.1 Deltaproteobacteria bacterium GWC2_65_14 | reverse complement strand
TATTGCACCTGGCGGAGGCTACTGGCCGCGCGGGTCGCGACCGCCTGCAGGGACGTCCCGCCGTGCAAGGTCTGTGAGAGCGGCTGACGGAAAGATCAATTCCTCGGGTGTGACTTCTCCCATTCCCTGGTCAGGTTCCGGG
>MGPV01000026.1:21904-22015 GCA_001797615.1 Deltaproteobacteria bacterium GWC2_65_14 | reverse complement strand
GCTGCGAACCCGTCCCTGCGGTGGAAGTCGGGCCGGGGGCCCGGGTGGGCCAGCGCCCAGTGGGTTGTTTTTCCCGACAGGGTCCGGATGACCGCGCAGACGGCGCTCTCG
>MGPV01000026.1:21602-21823 GCA_001797615.1 Deltaproteobacteria bacterium GWC2_65_14 | reverse complement strand
AACGGGAGGGACGCAAAGGCCGGCTCCTCCCGCATCCCCTTCCGGTACGAGGCGAACCGGTAGACGTTCCAGTGACCGGCCGGGGAGAGGTGGAACTCCCGGTAGCTCTCGGAACCCGATTCCGCCAGAAAGATCTCCAGGCAGGTTTCCTCCCAGAGGCGGTCCCGCCTTCCCGGCAACTCTGCGGGTGACGGGATTGCGATCTTCGACAGGTTTCCCAG
>MGPV01000026.1:0-21566 GCA_001797615.1 Deltaproteobacteria bacterium GWC2_65_14 | reverse complement strand
CCCGATCGTCCCTTCGATCCTCAGGCCGGAGGCATCCTCTCCCGGGAAGGGCTGAAGGGAAAAGGTAAGCAGTTTCATGGGTGTTTCGGTGTCCGGGACCGTTTGCCCCCACCTGTCACGGATCGTACAGGAGGTGCCGGGCCCTTCGCTTCGTGAATTCCCGCTCCTCGCGGGACCACTCCGCCGCGAGGTCGCGCCATCCCCGTCCGGCCGCAATCGCTTCCCGCTCCCGGGCCGAGCCGCATAGAAGGTCGAAGGCGGGAATACCCGCGACGAACTCGTAGGGCTCGGTCCGCCATCGGAAACGTCCGGGATCCTGGGCGCGGGCCGCGGCGACGCAGGCGACGCCGGTCCGGAAGGGACGAAACGCCTCCCGGTCGGCGACGACGACCTCGACACCATGGCAGCGAAACCCTGCATGCTTGTCCCAGGTCGGCGCGAAGCGGACCGGCCGAAACCGGACCCCCGGCAGCCGTTCGGCCGCAAGCGATTCCGCCAGCCGGTTGCCGTCGAGCCACGGCGCCCCGAACAGCTCGAACGGCCGAGTGGTGCCGCGGCCTTCGCTCAGGTTCGTCCCTTCGAGAAGGCACATCCCGGGGTAGACGAGCGCCGTCTCCGGCGTCGGCATGTTGGGCGAAGGAAATACCCACGGAAGCCCGGTGTCGCGCTGGTGCATCCCCCGCCGCCAGCCGCGGCAGGGAATCACCGTGAGCGCCACGTCGAGCCCCCGCTCCTCCCGGTAGAGCCCGGCCAGCTCGCCGACGGTCAGGCCGTGGCGGACCGCCACGTCGTGCACGCCGCAGAAGCTCCCGAAGCCTGGGCGAAGCGCCGGTCCCTCCACGGCAACTCCGCCGACCGGGTTCGGCCGGTCGAGGACGAAGAAGAGAATCTTCGCGATGGCAGCCGCCTCCATGCAGAAGAGCATCGTGGCCTGGTAGGTGTAGCAGCGGGACCCGACATCCTGGATGTCGAAGACCAGCGCGTCGAGCCCGCGCAGGGTCCGGGGATCGGGTCGAAGCGATTCGGCGGTGCTTCCGTACAGCGAGTGGACCGGGACCCCGGTCCTGCGGTCCCGCTCGTCCTCCACGGCGGCCATGTACTGGGCATCCCCGCGGACACCGTGCTCCGGCCCGAAGAGGGCGGCGAGGCGAACGCCCTTCGCTTCGTGGAGCAGGTCCGCGGCGTGGCGCAGACGCCGGTCGACCGAGGTGGGGTTGCAGATCAGCCCCACCGAGAGCCCCCGCAGGGGGGCGAAGCGTTTCTCGATGAGCATGTCGAGGCCCGAAACGACCTTTTCCGCCTGGTGCCCGGCAGATTTCATCATGCAGGGAAGATATCATATCCGGGGCGATCCCCGAATGGGAGCAGACCCGGAATCGCGCTGTTTTTTCCGAATCCATTTGCGGTATAATCTCGACCTACATCAACAATCGACTCGAACGGGCGGTGTGTGCCGGCGTCGGCCGGTACGAGGCATGATTCCGGAAGCTGCGGTAGCATGGTTCCGGATCCGGGGATGATGTGTGCTCTGCGGGATGTCCATAATCGATCGGAAAGGAGCTGGGACATGAGGGGTCGAAAGGGAGTCACGCAAGGAGTCATCGCGGGATTGCTGGCCGTTAGTTTTCTGCTCCCGGCGGGGTGCGCCACCCGGAATTACCGCAAGGAAGAATCCGGTCTGATTATCTCCCAGGGAGTAAAGGCGGTGAACGAGGCCAAGGCGGTGGAAGCCTCCAGGAGCGCGGAAGGAGAACTGAAAGTCGCGGAGGAAAGGATGTTCCAGGCCAGGGCCGCGTTCGACCTGGAAGCGTATAACGAGGCGGCACGCCTGGCGAGGGAAGGTGCGGTCATGGCCGACTACGCACGGGCCAAGGCGGCGGCAGCGAAAGCCAGGATGAACGCGGAGGAGGTGGGGAAAAACCTCGAAATGCTCCGCCAGGAAATCGAGCGGCAATCCCAATCGAAATGACGAATCAACACACTTCCAAGGGAGACCGGATCATGAATCCTGTGACGGGAAAGCGGATGGGGGACGGTGCGTGGTGGATTCTTTCGGTGGGTCTCGCGGTCCTTGTTGCCGGGTGCGGTCCTTCCAAGATGGCCAAGGACCAGCTGGAAAAAGCGCGACAGGCCTATGCACAGGCCAAGGCGGATCCGAATGTGAAAACTCTCGCGCCGATCCACCTGTCGGACGCCGAAAAAGCGGTTCAGGAGGCAGAGCAGTCCGGGAATACGACCGATATGCTGCACTATAGCTATGTGGCGGAGAAGAAGGCCCGGATCGCCATGGTCGTCGCGGAAGGGAAGATGGCGGACGGGGAAACGCAGAGGTTGAACGAGGAGACGGCCAAGGCGATCGAGAGGAAAAAGGAACTGGACCGCCAGCGGGAACTCGAGAAGAAAAAGGCGGAAGAGGAGGCCGCGAAGGCGAGACAGGCCGCGGCCGCGGAAGCGGAGCGTGCGGCCATGGCGAAGGCCGAGACCGAGAAGGCACGGCTGGGGGCAGCCTCGGAGGCGGAGCGGGCGGCCAAAGCAAAAGCGGAGGCCGAGCAGGCCCGCCTTGCGGCCGCCGCGGAGACGGAAAAAGCGGAAAAGGCCAGGAGGGAAGCCGAGCAGGCCCGGCTGAATGCCGCCGCGGAGGCCGAGAAGGCGGCCAGGGCCAAGGCGGAGGCCGACATGCTCATGCAGGAGCTGTCGGATCTCAAGGCCAAGCAGACCGAACGGGGGATCGTGCTGACGATCGGCGACGTGCTGTTCGCGTTCGGCAAGGCCGATCTGTCCCCGAAGGCGGACCGGAGCGTGGAGAAGCTGGCGGCCTTCTTGACGAAGTATCCGAACCGGAACGTGCTGATCGAGGGGCATACCGACAGCATCGGGTCGGACGATTACAACCTGGGGCTCTCCCGGCTGCGGGCCGAGTCGGTGAAGACGAAGCTGGTCGGAGACGGGGTCGAAGTACCCCGGATCACCACCGTGGGATACGGGAAAAAACACCCGGCGTATCCAAACGACACCGACGCCAACCGGGCGCAGAACCGGCGGGTCGAGGTGATCATCCTGAACGAGGGGGTCAAGGCGGAGTCCCAGATGCGGCAATAGCCTGCGCCGTCTGCTGCTTTCATCGGCCGGCCGGAGGAACCTTCGGGTTTTTCCGGACGGCTTTTTTTCATACCATCATGGAAGGATCCGGGATGGGAGGAGCCCTTCGGTTGATTCCGGGGATGGACAGACTGCCGCGGGCGTTTTACGATCGCGACACCGTCGTGGTCGCCCGGGAGCTTCTCGGGAAGTCGCTGGTCCGCGTGTCCAACGGCGTGGAGCGGATCGGCCGGATCGTGGAGGTCGAGGCCTATCTAGGGCCGCACGATCTTGCCGCGCATTCCTCCCGTGGGCGGACGGAGAGGACCCGGGTCATGTTCGGCCCGCCGGGGCACGCCTACGTCTACCTGGTCTACGGAATCCACTGCTGCATGAACGTCGTTACCGAGCGGGAAGGGCACGCCTCCGCCGTGCTGCTGCGGGCGGTCGAGCCGGTGAAGAATATCGAAGGCCCGACCCGGGGGCCCGGCCTGCTGTGCCGGGCGATGGGGATCGACCGGCAGCTCAACGGTTACGATTTGACCCGCGACGAGTTCCACATCGCGGGTCCTCGCACGACCGAACCGGTTTCGATCGTCAGAAGGCCCCGGATCGGCGTCGCCTACGCCGGGCGCTGGGCACGGAGGCTGCTGCGCTTCTACATCCAAGGCAATCCGTTCGTCTCGAGGCCGTAGCCGATACAGTCTGGGCAGGTTGCCTGCCCGGACGAATCCGCCGGCCCGCCTCCGGAGGAAGGGAAGTGATACTATTGGGTCTGGATTTCACGAAGCGGAGAATTGGGGACAGAGCATGCAGGGGGGGGCATGAAACCGCAGATGCCCGTCATCGGGAAGGTATCCGCCGACATCTTCAACGAGATCATCCTTCCGCATCTGGGGAGGAAGCGGCCCGAAGTCCTGGTGGGGCCGAGGCACGGGGTGGACGTGGGGGTCGTCGACCTGGGGAACGGCCAGGTGATGGTGACGACCACCGACCCGATCTTCGTGGTACCCCCCTACGGATGGGAACGCTCGGGGTGGTTCGCGGTCCACATCCTGGCCTCCGACGCCGTCACCTCGGGGATCCGGCCGGGCTACATCACCATGGACCTGAACCTTCCCCTCTCCATGACCCGGGAGGAGTTCGAGGCGCTCTGGACGGTGATGCACCGGGAGTGCGAGAAGATCGGCATGGCGGTCATCTCCGGACACACCGGGCGCTACGAGGGATGCGAGTATCCGATGATCGGGGGCGCCACCGTGATCGGGATCGGCCCCGCCGACCGGTATGTGACCCCCGCGATGGCCCGTCCGGGGGACGTCGTCATCCTCACCAAGGGTGCGGCCATCGAGGCGGCCGGCCTCTTCGCCGTCACCTTCCCGGACCGGGTCGCCGCACGGTACGGCGAAAAGGTTGCCCGGGAGGCCGAGGAGATCTTCTGGCAGATGTCGGTCGTGGAGGATGCCCTCACGGCGGTGGAGGCCGGAGTGCGGGACGACGGGGTCACCTCGATGCACGACGCCACGGAGTGCGGCGTCTGGGGGGGGCTGTTCGAGGTCGCGCGGGCCTCCGGAGTCGGCATGACCATCGACAAGGAGAAGATCCTCGTGCAGGAGCCGGTCCGGAAGGTGTGCGACCTGTTCGGCATCGACCCCTACTCCTCGATCAGCGAGGGAACCCTGGTGATCACCTGCCGGCCGCACAAGGCCAAGGAGGTGATCCGGCGGCTCGGCGACAAGGGGATCCCGGCCGCGATGGTGGGGGAGATCGTGGAGGAGCGGCAGGGGATCCGCTATTTCGAGGGCGGAACGTGGCGGGACCTGGTTCACCCGGAGGTCGACCCGTTCTGGGCCGCCTTCGGGAAGGCGGCGGCGCAGGGGAGCCAGCCGTGAAAGGTCGTTCCGGAGCGTCCCCCCCGCGCGCGCGAAGGCCGGGGTCGGCGTCGCACCCGCTGTATGGGGAACTGCGGGATCGGGCAAATCCCCTCTGGCAGGCCATTTTCCGGCACCCGTTCGTGACCGGAATCGGGGACGGAAGCCTATCCCGGGACCGTTTCGAGTTCTTCCTGAAGCAGGATTATGCGTATCTGCTCGATTTCAGCCGGGTGTTCGCCCTGGCATGCGCCAAGACCCGGGAGCTCGAGGACATGAGGGCGTTCGCGGCTCTGCTTTCCTCCACCCTGAACCAGGAAATGGAGCTCCACCGGAAGACCTGCGCCGCCTTCGGGATTCCCGCGGAGGAGCTGGAAACCACCGCCAGGAGCATGATCACATCCGCCTACACCGATTTCCTGATGCGCACCTGCTACGAGGGGGGGGCGGCGGAGATCCTGGCGGTCCTGCTCCCCTGCGCCTGCGGCTACGCGGAAATCGGCCAACGTCTCCGCTCGCAGGGCCTTCCCGGAAACCGGCATTACCGGGACTGGATCGACACCTATTCCTCCAGGGAGTTCCTCGAGCTCTCCGACTGGCTCATTGGAAGGATGAACGCGCACGGCGGCGATGCCCCGGCGAAGCGAAAGGAATCCTGGTATCGGCTATACGAAACAAGCGTTCGATACGAGTACCTGTTTTTCGACATGGGCTGGAAAAAAGAAGAATGGCCGGCCTCCGTCCCCCCGTAGGCGGGTCCCGAGCAAGCGGTTTCTCGCGATGACCGACCGAATCTCTCCCGTCCGGTGGCGGCTCTGCGTGATCACCGACGAGCGGATCGGCCGGGGCCGGTCGCACCTGGAGATCGCGGAGGCGGCGATCCGGGGAGGGGCCGACGTCATCCAGCTGCGGGACAAGGGGGCCTCCGGGGGGCGGCTCTACGAGGTCGCGATGGGGCTGCGGGAACTCACCCGCCACGCGCAGGTTCCGTTCCTCGTCAACGACCGCCTCGACATCGCGATGGCGGTCGATGCCGACGGGGTCCACCTCGGCCAGGAGGATCTGCCCGCCTCCGCCGCACGGAAGATTTTGGGGCCCGGGAAGATCCTGGGCGTTTCGGCGGCCACCGCCGGGGAGGTCGCCGCGGCGGAACGGGACGGGGCCGATTACCTGGGGGTCGGGGCGGTGTTCGAGGCGCGGGGGACCAAGGCAGATGCCGGCGACCCGGGAGGACCGGCCCTGATCGAGCGGATCCGGCGGCAGACCCGCCTCCCCATCGTCGCGATCGGGGGGATCGACGCCGGAAACGCCCGGCAGGTGCTGAAAGCGGGGGCGAATGCCGTGGCGGTGATCTCCGCGGTCGTCGCGGCGGACGACATCGAGCGGGCGGCCCGGCGACTGAAACGGCTGCTGGAGGGAAAGGAGAACCGGGAATGAAGAGGGCGCTCACCATCGCAGGCTCCGATTCCGGGGGAGGCGCCGGAATCCAGGCCGATCTGAAGACCTTCATGGCCTTCGGGGTCTACGGGATGTCCGCGGTCACCGCCCTGACCGCCCAGAACACGGTGGGGGTGCAGGGGGTCTTCGAGGTCCCGCCCGGGTTCGTCCGGGAGCAGATCCGAAGCGTCATGACCGACATCGGCGCCGACGCCGCCAAGACCGGGATGCTTTCCAGCGCGGAGATCGTCCGGGCGGTGGCGGAAGCGGTCCGGGAGTTCCGGATCCCCAACCTGGTCGTCGACCCGGTGATGGTCGCCAAGAGCGGCGACACCCTGCTGGCGCCGGATGCCTGCAGGGCGGTCCGCGACGAGCTTCTCCCGCTGGCCGCCGTCGCCACCCCCAACCTCCCCGAGGCGGAGGCGCTTCTGGGAAGGAAGATCGGGGACCTGGAGGCGATGAAGAAGGCGGCGCGGGAGCTGAAGGAGCTGGGGTGCCGGTGGGTGGCGCTGAAAGGAGGGCACCTGGAGACCGGCCCCGAGGCGATCGACCTGCTCACCGACGGGAAGGAGCTGCTCCTGCTGAGGGCGCCCCGGCTGGAAACCGGGAACACCCACGGCACCGGCTGCACCTTCGCCTCCGCCATCGCCGCGGGGCTGGCCCGGGGATGGGCGGTTCCCGATGCGGTCCGGCGCGCAAAGGAGTATGTCACCGAGGCGATCCGGAGCGGGTTCCCGCTGGGAAGAGGCCACGGTCCCGCCAACCACCTGGCCGGCGTCACCGGAAGATGGTAGCCCGGGGTACCCGCGGGGAGCGGTGCGGCCGGAGCCAGGAGGATCCCGCTTCCGGATGAAGTGGCTCAGGAACCTATACGACTGGGTCCTGCACTGGGCGGAGACTCCCTACGCGGTGCCCGCCCTGTTCGTCCTGGCGGTCGCGGAGTCCTCGTTTTTTCCGGTGCCCCCCGATGTTCTCCTGATCGCGCTGGCCATGGCCGCCCCCGCGAAGTCGTTCCGGCTCGCCGCGGTCTGTTCGGTCGGGTCCGTCGCCGGGGGAATCGTCGGGTACGGGATCGGGCTGTACGGGTACGAGGCGATCGGCCGGCCGATCGTCGAGTTCTACAACGGGCAACCGGTCATGGAGGCGATCCAGCTTCAGTATGCACGGCACGGGTTCTGGGGGATCCTGATCGCCGCGGTCACCCCGATCCCCTACAAGGTGTTCACCATCGCGTCGGGGGTCTTCAAGTTCGACTTCTGGCTGTTCCTGGCCGCCTCCATCGTGGGCAGGAGCACCCGGTTCTTCGTGGTCGCGGGGCTCATCTGGAAATACGGCCGGCCGATCCGGGAGTTCATCGACCGGTATTTCAACCGGCTGAGCTATCTCTTCATCCTGCTCCTGATCGCCGGATTCCTGATCCTCAAGTACGCGTTCTAGGATCTCCCCCGCGCAGGGCGTCCTGGAATGTTTCTTCCGGCGGTTGCCGTGAAGAACCGGTCAGAGGTCCGGGAAGAGCCAGGGCCGGTTCTTCTTTCCGTCCCGCTCGTATCGGGCGATGTCCGCCTCGTGCCGCAGGGTGAGGGCGGTTTCGTCGAGACCGTTCAGGAGACACTCCTTCTCGAACGACCCGATCTCGAACCGGTAGAGTGCACCGTCCGGGCCGGTCACCGTCTGCGCAGGGAGGTCGACGGAGACCCGTTCCCCCGGCCTCTCCGAAAGATGACGGATCAGCTCCCGCACCTCGCCGGGTGCGAGACAAACCGGCAGGAGCCCGTTCTTTTGGCCGTTGGCGGCGAAGATGTCGCTGAACGAGGGGGCGATGACGGCGCGGATCCCGAAGTCCATCAGCGCCCACACGGCATGCTCGCGCGAGGAGCCGCAGCCGAAGTTCTCCCCCGCCACCAGGATCTGTCCGCCCCGGTACGGGTCCCGGTTCAGCGGGAAGTCCGGCACCTCGTTCCCGTCCGCGTCGAACCGCCAGGCGTGGAAGAGTCCGGCTCCCAGCCCCGTGCGCTTCACGGTCTTGAGAAACCGGGCGGGGATGACGGCGTCGGTGTCCACGTTGTTCCGGTCCAGGGGAATCGCCACGGCCCGGAGAGAGACGAAGGGCTCGATCATCCGACCACCTCCCGCACGTCGGCGATCCGCCCGGTGACCGCCGCCGCCGCGGCCATCATCGGGCTCATCAGGTGGGTCCGTCCCCCCGGCCCCTGGCGTCCCTCGAAGTTCCGGTTCGAGGTGGAGGCGCACCGCTCGCCGGGCTTGAGGCGGTCCGGGTTCATCCCGAGGCACATGGAGCAGCCCGGGAGCCTCCACTGGAACCCCGCCTCGAGGAAGATCCGGTCGAGCCCCTCGCGTTCCGCCTGCCGCTTCACCAGCCCGGAGCCGGGAACGACCATGGCGGTGATCCCCGGCGCCACCTTCCTGCCCCTGGCGACCTTCGCCGCCAGGCGGAGATCCTCGATCCGCGAATTCGTGCAGGACCCGATGAAGACCTTGTCGATCGGGATCCCGGTCAGCCTTGTTCCGGGGGCCAGGTCCATGTACCGCAGGGACCGCTCCATCCGCTCCCGCTTCCGGGGATCGGATTCCTCCGCCGGGTCCGGGACGGAGCCGGTCACCGGGAGCCCGTCCTCCGGGCTCGTCCCCCAGGTCACCTGCGGGACGACCCGCGAGGCGTCGAGCGACTCCTCCCGTTCGAAGGCGACGTCGGGGTCGGAGGGAAGGGACCGCCAGTCCGCCACCGCGGCCGTCCATTGCGTCCCGCCGGGCGCCGCGGGGCGCCCTTCGAGGTAGGCGAAGGTCGTGTCGTCGGGCGCCACCATCCCGACCCGCCCGCCCGCCTCGATCGTCATGTTGCAGACCGTCATCCGCTCCTCCATCGACATCCGGCGGACCGCCTCCCCGGCGTATTCGATCGCGCACCCGCTGGCTCCCGCCGCCCCGATCTTCGCGATGATCGCCAGGATCAGGTCCTTCGCGGCGACGCAGAACCCCGACTCTCCCGAGACGGTCATCCGCATCTCCCGCGGTTTCTTCTGCCACAGCGTCTGGGTGGCCAGGACATGCTCGACCTCGGAGGTGCCGATCCCGAAGGCGATCGCCCCGAACGCCCCGAGGGTGGCGGTGTGGGAGTCTCCGCAGACCGCGGTGATCCCCGGCAGGATCAGCCCGTTCTCCGGGCCGGTGACATGGACGATCCCCTGCCGCACATCCTCGATGTCGAAGAGGGTGATCCCCGCCGCCCGGGCGTTCTTCCGGAGCGTCTCGATCTGGATCCGGCTTTCCGGGTCCTCGATCCGCTCGAGACGGTCGGCCGAGGTGGGCACGTTGTGGTCCGGCACCGCGAGCAGGGAGAGGGGACGCCGGACCTTCCGTCCCGCCTGCCGCAGCGCCTCGAAGGCCTGGGGGCTGGTGACTTCGTGGATCAGGTGCCGGTCGATGTAGAGGAGGCAGATGCCGTCCGGCCGCTCGACGACGACGTGCCGTTCCCAGATCTTCCGGAACAACGTCGGCATGAATCTTCCTCTCCGGTTCTCCGGGGTTCGGGACAGCGGGCCCCCGGACCCGATGCTACGTTGGATGCTCCATCCGCCGCCCCGGGTTTCTTTTCCGCAAGATATCAGGAACCTTGCCCGGCGGGGGATGCATCTATGTTCGTATGATGGATCCCGTCCTGAAACATCGAAGCGGCCTGCTCACCGGAACCCCGGGGGAGGCGGACTGGGCCCGGCGGGCTGCGGCACGAGCCATGCTCCGGGCCGTCGGCTTCCGGGACGAGGATTTCCGGAAACCGATCGTCACGGTGGCCTGCCCCTACACGAACGCCACCCCCTGCAACGACCACCTCCGGAAGCTGGGCGACATCCTGGCCCGGGAGGTCGAGACGGCCGGAGGCCGGCCGTTCCTCTTCGGAACCCCCGTCATCAGCGACGGGGAGACGATGGGGATGGAGGGGATGAAATACTCCCTGATGTCCCGGGATCTGATCGCCGACTGCATCGAGACGATGCACGAGGGGTACGCGGCGGACGGGATCCTGACCCTGTCCGGCTGCGACAAGAGCATCCCCGGCGCCCTGATGCCGATCCTGCGGAACAACGGGATCGGGCTGACCCTGTACGGGGGCACGATACTCCCGGGGCGGTACAAGGGGGAGGACCTCACGATCGTGAGCGCCTTCGAGGCGATCGGGGCCCACGGGGCCGGGCGGATCGACGACGAGGAGCTGCACCAGGTGGAGTGCCGGTCCTGCCCGGGGTCGGGCTCCTGCGGCGGGATGTACACGGCGAACACCATGGCCTCGGTGATCGAGGCGATGGGGCTTTCCGTGCCGGGATCGGCCTCGCACCCCGCGGTGGACCGGGGGAACCGGATCTCCTCCCGGAAGCGGAAGGACTGCGCCGATTCCGTCCGGGCGCTGATGGGGCTGCTGGAGCGGGGGATCCGCGTCCGCGACATCGCGACGCGGGAGGCCTTCGAGAACGGCATCTCCGTGATGATGGCGCTGGGCGGCTCCACGAACGGGGTCCTCCACATCCTCGCGCTGGCGCACGAGGCGGGCGTACCGCTTGCCATGGAGGAGTTCCAGCGGATCGGGGAGAAGGTTCCGCTGCTGGGGAACTTCAAGCCCTTCGGAAGGCATGTGATGTCGGATCTGGACCGGATCGGCGGCATTCCGATGGTAATGAAGACGCTGCTAAGGGCCGGGCTGCTTCACGGAGGATGCCTGACGGTCACGGGGAAGACGGTCGCGGAAAACCTGGCGGGCGCACCGGACCGGCCGGTCCGGCAGAAGGTTCTCTTTTCCCCGGAGCGGCCGTTCGCGGCGCCGGGCCGGCACGTCACGGTCGTCCGGGGGAACCTCGCCCCCGAAGGGGCGGTGCTGAAGCTCTCCGGCAAGGAGCTTACCCGCCATTCCGGGCCGGCGAGGGTCTTCGACCGGGAGGAGGACGCGCTGGAGGCGATCCTGTCCGGGGCGGTCCGGAAGGGCGACGTCCTGGTGATCCGCTACGAGGGCCCCCGGGGCGGCCCCGGGATGCGGGAGATGCTCTCCCCCTCCGCCGCGCTGATGGGCGCCGGACTGGGAAAGGATGTCGCGCTGGTCACCGACGGCCGGTTTTCCGGGGGAACCCACGGGATCATGGTCGGACATGTCGCCCCCGAGGCGCAGGTCGGAGGGGCGATCGCCGTCGTTTTCGAGGGGGACCGGATCACCATCTCTCCCGGCGACCGGGCGATCACCCTCGAGGTGGGGGAGGAGGAGATCGCGGATCGCCTCTCCCGGTGGAAGGCGCCGGAGCCGAAATACCCCCGCGGCGTGCTGGGGAAGTATGCGAGGCAGGTCGGCACCGCGTCGAAGGGCGCGGTGACCAGCTGATCGAATGGAAAGGCGGAGGAACCGGATGGCCGGGCGAAAACGCGAGATCTCCGGGGCGGAGCTGTTCTGCCGCTGCCTCGTGGAGGAGGGGGTCACCACCCTGTTCGGCTACACCGGGGGGGCGATCATGCCGGTGTACGACCAGTTTCCCAAGTTCCCATCGCTTCGGCATGTGATGGTCCGCCACGAGCAGGCGGCAGCCTTCGCCGCGCAGGGGATGGCCCGGGCTACGGGCAAGGTCGGGGTGTGCATCGCCACCTCGGGGCCGGGGGCCACCAACCTGATGACGGGGATCGCCGACGCCCACCTCGATTCGATTCCGATCGTCGCGATCACGGGCCAGGTCGCCACCTCCGTGATCGGGACCGACGCCTTCCAGGAGAGCGACATCGTCGGGATGCTGGTCCCGGTCGTCAAGCAGGCCTACCTCCTGGACGACCCGTACGAGATCCCCCGGGTGGTGCGGGAGGCCTTCTACCTGGCGAACACGGGCCGGAAGGGGCCGGTCCACATCGACCTCCCCAAGGATGTCGCCAACGCCGTGATCCCGGACGGCCGGTTCGACAGGACGATCCGCTATCCCGTTCCGAAGCCTCAAGGCATCGGGAAGGAGCATCTGGAGCAGGTCCGAAGGCTGGTGGCCTCCGCGGAGCGCCCGGTCGTCTTCGTGGGGCACGGCGTGATCCAGTCCGGCTCGCAGGGCGAGGTCGTTCGGTTCCTGGAGCGGTCGAACATGCCGTTTTCCTTCACGCTGCACGGGATCAGCGCGATCCCGGCGGATCATCCCCAGTGCCTGGGGATGATGGGGATGCACGGGACGGTGGAGGCGAACCGGGCGATCGAGCAGGCCGACCTGATCGTCGCGCTGGGGATGCGGTTCGACGACCGGGTCACCGGGAAGCTCGACGAGTATGCCAAGAACAAGAAGGTGATCCACGTGGAGCACGACCCCTCCGAGATCCACAAGAACGTGCGGGCGGACGTCGCCATCCACGCCGACCTGAAGGGGGCCGTCGCGGAGATGGCGAAGGTGGTGGAGAAAAAGCCGTACACGGAGTGGTACCGGTACGCCGCCGCGAACCGTCGGCATTGGGACGAGGTGGACCCCGTGAACCGGGGGAACGGCGTGGGGAACGGCGGAAAGCTCCTCATGGGGAAGGTTGTCCGGACCCTGTCGGAGATGACCGGGGGGAAGGACAACGTGATCGCCGATGTCGGGCAGCACCAGATGTTCGCGGCGCGCTACTACCGGTTCCGGCGGTTCAACAGCTGGTTCTGTTCCGGCGGCCTGGGGTCGATGGGGTTTTCCCTCCCGGCGGCGATGGGGGTGAAGCTCACCCGCCCGCGGGAGCGGGCGTGGGTGATCGTCGGGGACGGCTCCATCCAGATGAACATCCAGGAGCTGGGGACGATCATGGAGCAGAAACTCGACATCAAGATCCTGCTGCTGAACAACAACTTCCTCGGGATGGTCCGGCAGTGGCAGGACCTCTTCCACGGGAGCCGCTTCGTCGGCACCCCGGTGAAGAATCCCGACTTCATCGCCCTGGCCCGGGCCTACGGGATCGCCGGGGAGCGGGTCGCGAAACGGAAGGAGCTCATGCCTGCCCTCCGGCGCGCGATGAAGCACAAGGGAGCCTACCTGGTCGAGGTCCTGACCGACACCGAGGAGATGATCCTTCCGATGATCCCGTCGGGGGCCCGGTTCTCCGACATGAGGATCACCCCATGAAGCGGAAAAAGCGGAACACGATCCTGGCCTTCGCCCACAACCGGCCGGGCGTCCTGTACAAGCTGCTCTCCCTGGTCCGGAAGAAGCGGTACAACGTCGAGACGATCACGGTCGGCCACACCCACGTCGATGGGGTCACCCGGATGACGATCTCCTTCTCCCACGAGGAGGAGGGGAAGATCGAACAGATCGTCCGGCAGGTCGAGAAGATCACGGAGATCCCGCAGGTCGAGGATGTCACCCACGCGAACGTGGTCAACCGCGAGCTGGTGCTGCTGAAGGTCAAGGCCAGGCCCGCAGACCGGGTGCACGTCACGGCCACCGCGCAGATCTTCGGGGGGAAGGTGATCTACGTCGCCCCCGGCCACATCATCGTCGAGATCACGGGGAAGCAGGACAACATCGAGAGCGCCATCGCGCTGTTCCAGGAGTTCGGGATCCTGGGGATCGCCCGGACCGGGGCGACGGTCATGCACCGGGAGGAGGAGGAGATGGGGCTCGACCGGATCGTCCTTCCCCGGATTTCGGCTCACCGCAATACATAAACGAAACCGGCCCCGGGAAGGGTTTTCCCGAGGCCTTGTTTCCCGTGAACCCTGGCCAAAGCCCCGCCGCCGGTGGCGGGTCAGGCCGCCTTGTCGAGCTCCTTCAGGAATTCCTCGATCGCCTGCTCGACCCGGTCCCTGGTGAGGCCGTATTTCCGTTCGACCATCTCCACAAACCGGTCGCGCTTCCCCCCGACCTCGTCGAGCTCCTCGTCGGTCAGAAAACTCCATTTTTCCCTGATTTTCGCCTTGTACTGCTTCCAGTTGCCGGCAACGCTGTCCCATTTCATGGGGAATCCTCCTTTCTCTTTCGGAAATCGGATCCGGTTGGTTGGATTTGCCGGGCCTGGACCAACATCTATATTATAGAAAATTCGGTAGACTCCGATCAAGGCGGGGGGAACGGGAAGGATGAGAGCCGGCCGCTCAGCTGCCTTTCAGCGCGGCGATCAGGTCGAGGATCGCCTTTTTGGCGTCCCCGAAAAACATGAGGGTGTTGTCGGCCGCGAAGAGCGGGTTCGGAATCCCGGCGAACCCGGGGGAGAGGGAGCGCTTGACGACCACTACCGTCCTCGCCTTGTCCACGTCCAGGATCGGCATGCCGGCGATCGGGCTCTCCGGGTCGGTCCGGGCGAGCGGATTCACCACGTCGTTCGCCCCGATCACCAGGGCGACGTCCGCCTGGGAAAAGCCGGGGTTGGCCTCCTCCATCTCCTTGAGCCGGTCGTAGGGGATGTTCGCCTCCGCGAGGAGGACGTTCATGTGGCCCGGCATCCGCCCGGCGACCGGGTGGATCGCGAACTCGACCTCCACCCCGCGCGACGCCAGCAGGTTCGCCAGGTCCCGGACGGCGTGCTGCGCCTGGGAGACCGCCATCCCGTAGCCCGGCACGACGGTCACGCGGCGGGCCGCGTCGAACACCATCGCCACCTCCTCGGCGGTCGCCGCCTTGACCCGCCCCTCGTAGATCTCCTCCCCCGGGGCGGGGCCCGTCCCGATCGTCCCCCCGATGCCGAAGAGCACGTTCCCCAGGGAGCGGTTCATCGCACGGCACATGATCCGCGTGAGGATGATCCCGGAAGCCCCGACCAGCGACCCGGCGATGATGAGGACATGGTTCGAAAGGACGAAGCCGGTGGCCGCCCCCGCGAGCCCGGAGTAGGAGTTCAGCAGGGCGATCACCACGGGCATGTCCGCCCCCCCGATCGGAAGCACGAGCAGGATTCCCAGCACCGAGGCGGCCCCCGAAAGGGCCAGGTAGGCGGCCGGATTCCCGGGATCCAGCACGAGCCAGGCCCCCAGCGCGAGGCAGGCAAGGCCCAGCGCGGCGTTGACCGCCTGCTGTCCGGGAAAGAGGATCGCCCGCTCCGGGATCCATCCCTGCAGCTTGCCGAAGGCCACGAGCGATCCGAAGAAGGTGACGGAGCCGATGATTCCGGTCGCCGCAACCGCCACGGAGAAGACGGGGGAGGGCGCGCCCATGGCCCGGCCCGTCTCCAGGAGGCTCGCCCCCGCCACCAGGACCGAGGCGGCGCCGCCGAACCCGTTGAAGATGGCGACCATCTGCGGCATCGCCGTCATCGAGACCTTCACGGCGAAGATGGCGCCGACGGCGGAGCCGGCCAGGATGCCCGCGAGGATCACCTCGAAGCCGACGATTTGCCGGTCCAGCAGGGTGACCGCCACGGCGATCAGCATCCCGAGCGCCCCCAGCAGATTTCCCCGCACGGCGGTCCGGGGGTGGGAGAGCCCCTTCAGGCCGAGGATGAAGAGGACCGAGGCGGCGAGGTAGGAGAGGTTGGTCAGCGCGCCGGTCACCTATTCCTCCTTCCCTTTCCTCCGGAACATCCCGAGCATCCGGTGGGTGACGAGGAAGCCTCCCACGACGTTGATCGTGGCGAAGACCACTGCGGCGAACCCCAGGATCGTCGTGAGCAGGGTGTGCTGGTGCCCCGCGGAGAGGATGGCCCCGACCAGGGTGATCCCGGAGATGGCGTTCGACCCCGACATGAGCGGGGTGTGCAGCGTCGGGGGGACCTTGGTGATTACTTCGAAGCCGACGAATACGGCGAGCACGAACACCGACAGGCCTGCGATCAGCACCTCCATCACGGAGTCCTTTCCGGTGCGGAGTCGAGCGGAGGCAGCCCCAGCGCCTCCCGGACCCGAGGGTGCACCACCTCTCCGCCGTGCGCCGCCAGCGTTCCCCGGACGATCTCGTCCGTCAGGTCGAGGACGATCTTCCCGTCCCGGACAAGGTGAAGGAGGAAGGTGGAGACGTTTTTCGCATACATCCGGCTGGCATGGTAGGGGAGCTCCGAAGGGAGGTTCACCGGGCCCAGGACGGTCACCCCGTTGGCCGACACGATTTCCCCGGGGCGCGTCAGCTCGCAGTTCCCGCCCTGCTCGGAGGCCAGATCGACGATCACCGAGCCGGGAGCCATCGCCTCCGCCATCCGGCGGGTGACCAGGAGGGGGGCCTTCCGGCCGGGGACCTGCGCGGTGGTGATCACCACGTCGCTGCGGGATACCGCCTCGGCCATCGTCTCCCGCTGCCGCCGGAGGAACTCCTCGCCGGCCTCCTTCGCGTATCCTCCGGCGTCCTCGGCCTCACCCTGCGGAAGCGGAATCTCCAGAAATCTCGCGCCCAGGCTCTCCACCTGCTCCTTCACCGCGGGGCGGACGTCGTAGGCCTCCACCAGCGCGCCGAGCCTGCGCGCCGTGGCGATCGCCGTCAGGCCGGCCACCCCCGCCCCCAGGACGAGGACCCGCGCGGGACTGACCGTTCCCGCGGCGGTCATGAGCAGGGGGAAGAAGCGGGGGAGCGCATCCGCGGCCAGCAACACCGCCTTGTAGCCCGCGACGGTGGCCATCGAGGAGAGGACGTCCATCGACTGCGCGCGGGAGATCCGGGGAAGCAGCTCGAGGGCGAAGACCGAGACGTTCCGGGACGCCGCTTCCCGGATCCCCTCGGGAGCGGAGAGGGGGTCGGCCATCCCGACGAGGATCTGCCCCGGGCGCATCCGGTCGAGGTCGTCCCTGCCCGCGGGACGGTTCGCGTCGAGCGCCAGGACCTGGAGGATCGCGTCGGCGGTTCCGAACAGCTCCTCCCGGCGGCTCGCGATGGTTCCCCCCTTCCCGGAATACTCCTCGTCCGGGAAGCCTGCCCGGACCCCGGCCCCCCGCTCCAGCAGGACCGAAATCCCCGCTTTCGCGAGCGCGGGAAGGACGTGCGGGGTCAGGGCCACCCGCCGTTCCCCGGGAAAGGTCTCTTTCGGCACTCCGACGATCATGGCGTGGTCATCCGTCGCGCAGAATTGTACTTCCCCCCGGCGGGATCGGCCATCGCCGGGGTACGTTTTGTTGGATGCGGCAAATCGTAAAGAGTGTCAAGAGGATACCAGCAGATTTCCCGGAACGCAGGGGATTTCGCTGTTTCCCGGGGCAGGAGTCCTTGGTACTCTATCTCGTGGACGATCCGTGCCGGACCGGTCCGGCCCCTCTCATGCGTTGCCGGGGCCATGACGGGGAGGAGACAGGGTGCGCGCAGGCGGTCGGAAGGCGTTCGAGATCCGGGAAACCTCCGTAGTCTCCCCGGTGCAGAAGGATGCGGAAGGGTCGGTCCTCTTCGGGATGGGGGAGACGAAGGTGGTCTGCGCGGCGTCGGTGGAGGACCGGCTTCCGCCGTTCCTTCGCGGCTCCGGGAAGGGCTGGGTGACCGCCGAGTACGGGATGCTTCCCCGGGCGACGAACACCCGGACGCAGCGGGAGGGGCGCACGGGCAAGGTGCAGGGGCGGACCCTGGAGATCCAGCGGCTGATCGGGAGGTCGCTGCGGGCCGTCGTGGACCTCTCCCGGCTCGGAGAGCGGACGATCACCGTCGACTGCGACGTCCTCCAGGCCGACGGCGGGACCCGGACCGCCGCCGTCAACGGGGCCTGGATCTCCCTCTGGCAGGCCTGCGGCCGGCTGGCCGGATCCGGCGTGATTTCCGGGAACCCGGTCCGGGAGCCGGTGGCGGCGGTGAGCGTGGGGGTGGTGGGCGGCCGGATCCTGGTCGACCTCGACTACGCGGAGGACTCGGCCGCCGAGGTGGACATGAACGTGGTGATGACCGGAAGCGGAAAGCTGATCGAGGTCCAGGGGACCGCCGAGGGGGAGCCGTTCTCGCGGGAGCGGCTGGACAGGATGCTCGACGCGGCGGTGCGCGCGGGAAAACGGATCCTCAGGATCCAGAGGGAGTGGATGGGGAGAGGGCGATGAAACTTCTGATCGCGACCCGGAATCGGGGGAAGGTGGCGGAGATGAAGGCGCTGCTCGGGATGGGGGCGCTGAAGAACGTGGAGGTAGTCACGCTGGCGGACATGCCGAACGTCGGCGATCCCCGCGAGGAGGGAAAAACCTTCCGGGAGAACGCGAAGATCAAGGCGATGTATCACGCGCAGGCGCTGAAGGTCCTCTGCGTCGCGGACGACTCCGGTTTGGCCGTCGAGGCGCTGGGAGGACGTCCGGGGGTGATGTCGGCGCGGTACGCCGGGCCGAAGGCCACCGACCCGGAGAACACCGCCCTTCTCCTGGACGACCTGAAGCCGCACCCGAGGCCCTGGAAGGCGGCGTTCGTCTGCGTGGCGATCGCGGTCCTCCCCGGGAGGGTGGTCGCGGAGTCGGAAGGCCGGATCGAGGGGGAGATCGTGCCCGTCCCGCGGGGGACCGGCGGGTTCGGCTACGACCCCGTGTTCCGCGTGGAGGGGAGCGCGAAGACGATGGCGGAATTGACCCTCGAGGAGAAGAACCGGGCCAGCCACCGCGGAAAGGCGATGCGGGGGCTCATCGAGGAACTGAAGAAGAGCGGGGTGTTCGGGTAAGAGGAACCACGAGGGGAACGGAGGATACCAAGCAATTGGCGGGGGGGGATGTTGGAAACTTGATGGAGAATCTCCATCAAAGTGTGGATGTCGTCCCCCGGGTATCGTGTTCTTTCATGGGAATGGGGTCGAGCGTCGGGACGTAGCGCAGCCTGGTAGCGCACTTGCCTTGGGAGCAAGGGGTCGCCGGTTCAAGTCCGGCCGTCCCGACCAGTCTTTTCAGACAGTTGCTTGTTTGCCGTGATTGCCTTCTGTCGCAATGCTTACCAAAAGCTTACCAACTTTTTCCCGGTTTCCGGATTGGGTCTATAGGAAGTTTCTTTTTTAGCTGTCTCACCAGGAGGACACTTCCACCCGGCCGGCCGTCGCGATTCTGTGGCCGGGTCGGTCTGTCCGACATCAATAACTCCGCCGCTCCGCCCGCCGCTGCTTCCGACAACCTTTCGCCGTCAGTATACCCACCATGGGACGGGAATCAACCCGAAACCCGCGCATCCGTCGGGCGTGGAGGTGAAAGGGGTGGATGGGGGAAGTCCGGCCCCCGGTCGCCTTACTGCGGACCGTAGTCCGGGAACGGGTCGGGGCAGAAATCATCCAACAGTGGCGGCGACCGCCCGGGAAGTTTCAGGGGGTCGACCTCGTAGACACGCAGGATGAGACGCGCCCACGATTTCCGGCGGGCCGCAAGCCAGGCACTGTCAGGTCGCTCAAGGATCGGACGGCTCATACTCCGGAGGGACCTCGATGAAAGCCTTGCGGTTGTGTGCGATTCCGCGATGAGCGTTCGAGTAGGCCCCGTAGTAATGGACGAGCTGGGTTCCCCGGTCGGGGATGTGGGAAGTCAGCCGGGCGATCCCCTCCAGGTAGTCGTAGTCCCGGTGGCCGGACGACACCCTCTCTTCCCCGTGATCGGGGACGGTTCCCTTGGCGAGGTATCGCACCTTGGGTTCCTGGGCAGGATCGGCGCGGAGTCGGCTGGTCGCGGCGGGTCCCCGGACCATGTAGGGCCCCACGCGTAACGCATCCTCGATATCGGGAATCTCCTCGCCGGCGAAGGCATGAAATCCGGAGTGTCGCCACGGTTTCATCCCCGCAAGCGGTCTCGGAGATGTTCCGGCTCCCCGGGCAAGGCGAATTTGGGCCTGGGAAGTTACGTTGACGAACAGGAACTATTAACAAACGGAGGCAACATTATCACAACGTCAAACGACTTAAATTCTACTCCGCTACACCAGATAGATATTCCCCGTACTTTTTATCCTCTTCAAGGATATGGTGCAAAAACCAGTCTCTTAAAAACGCCAGTGTGCTGATAGGGAGGAAGGCATCTCCCTTGGTATATTTATCCCGTAAATCATTTATTTGCGAGACGAAGAATTTGTGCTCCTTTGTCTGATGGGCAAGGCCCGGGAAGCCTGTAATCTTAAGCAGTTTTTCCTCTTCCGTAAAATGGTACTTAATGTAATCGTCGGCCAGTTTTAACCCGCGCTCGATGACCTCCTTGCCCTTGCTTCCCCCCGCTGCTTCTTCCAACTGGGTAAGATAATCGAAAAATTTCTTGTGGTGTTTGTCCATCTCTTCGATTCCGGTGCGAAAATCGTCTTTCCAAGTAAACGAGCTCATGGCGGAACTCCTTCTTTAATTTTCGGGGGGGGTTGGCTACCCCTGAGGGTTAGGGCAAGGGTCTCAAACTACTCCCTTCGCAGCAAAAAACGGCGCGTACTTCTTATCCGTTCCCTGGATGTGTTTAATCAGCCAGTCGGTTAGCGCACTGATCATCTGCGAGGCGTCGGGAAAACCTGCCTGGTGCTGATCCGCAAACTCAAGTATTTTCCCGGTCGCCGCTTCGTGGATTTTCTTATGCCGCTCATAATCGGGGTATCCGTAATCCCGCATCATCTGCTCTTCCCCGGAAAAGTGGTTATAAGCGTACAGCATCAGCTCGTCGATCGTCTTCCCAACCTCCGTCTTTCCCCTCCCCTGCGACACGGCATCTTCCAACGAATTCAAGATGTTCAAAAAGGTCGCATGTTCATCGTCAATCTTTCGAATACCCAACCGGAATCCCTCGTCCCAGGTTTGCTGTCCCATACTGGTCCTCCCAGGAGTAGACGATGGACCATGGAATCACTAACCAACGGTCCCTACTCGTATCTCGGAATAAACCGGAGGGATCTTTAACGCCGCATAAATGAAAAACGGAGAGCGTAGTAAATCCGCCACGCTCTCCGTGTGTTAGGCTGGCTTCCTGGGCAGGGCGAATCTGGGCAATTCTGGGAGGAAAGGATTTCTGTGCGATAACGACAAAGCTCAACTGCCGCTTTGGAGCGGAATATCGGTAACGGGTCGAGGAGATCTTCGGCTGGATGAAGACCACCGGCGGGATGCGCAAGGCGCGGTACGTCGGCCAGAGGAAGGTGGGCTGGCAGTTCACGCTGGTGGCCGCGGCGTACAACCTGGTCCGGATGAGAAACCTGGGGTTGGGAACGGCGTAAGAGGGGCGAAGTGCCCCGAGAACGGTGACAGGGGAACAAAGAGAGCCTGGGATACGGCGAGAAAGCGGGGGAAAAGAAGGCAACGGAGACAAACAGCCCCTCGAAAAAAGAGGATTATGAGGAAAAGGACCTCGGATCATACGAGTTTTTCACCACCCTGTTA
>MGPV01000025.1 GCA_001797615.1 Deltaproteobacteria bacterium GWC2_65_14 | reverse complement strand
CTGTTGTATCTTCTTTGTAGACACATTGAGGAGGTACCCCGATGAAGACTCGCATCCGGAAGTGGGGTAACAGTCTTGCCCTGCGCATCCCAAAATCGTTTGCAACGGAAGCCAACATCTCCGAGGAGTCGGTGGTCAATGTCTCAGTCGTGAAAGGCAAGCTGGTAGTCGCTTCCGTCGCCAAGCCGAAGGTCACCCTTGAGAAGCTTCTGGCTGGCATCAACGAGGAGAATCTCCACGGAGAGGTTTTCTCTGGACCGGCCGTTGGGGCTGAGGAATGGTAAGCCGGCGGGCGTATGTCCCGGATCGAGGGGACGCGGTCTGGATCACGTTGCATCCACAGGCAGGGCACGAGCAGACGGGGAGGCGTCCCGCCGTTGTTGTCTCTCCTGCTGCATACAACGGCAAGGTAGGGTTAGCCTTGTTGTGTCCCATTACCAGCCAGATCAAAGGTTATCCTTTTGAGGTCTTGACCCCAGGTCGCCTGAAAGTTTCGGGAGTAATACTGTCCGACCAGGTGAAAAGCCTAGATTGGCGGGCACGCCAGGCGGAGTTGATTTGTCGGTTACCAGAGGCGACGCTGTCCGAGGTTCTTCAAAAAATCGGAGTGTTGTTGTCGAAATAGTCTGCGCGTGGCTAACTACAGGCTGAAGCTGACGGCTGCCCAAAGGAGTGCCTGAGGCCCCGCCGCTTGGTGCTCAATTTCATAAATATGGTAACATATTATAACTTGCGGTCGACATTGTCTTGTGGCATGGTGAGAGCCAGGGAGAGGGCGCTTCCCATGCCGAGAAAAAGCCCGTACCAGATCCACCTGTCGTCGGAAGAGCGGAGCGAACTCGTACGGAGGGCGGCACGATATACGCTACCGTATTATCATGTCCTCCGGGCCAAGATGATCCTGTTGGCCGCCGAAGGGTTGGACAACGATGAGATTGCCGCCCGCCTGGATACAAGCCGGCTGGTCGTCTCCCGGTGGCGAAAGCGGTTCTTTGCACAACGCCTTCCGGGGCTTGACGAGCAGCCGCGTCCCGGCCGCCCCATTCGATGAAATCGCTCGGTTGCTGCGCCTGTGACCGGGGACCCTGGCTCGCGGGGGATTCCGCTCCGGGACGAAACGGATCCGGGGCGTCTCCACGGTCTCGCGGCTCCGGTACAATGAACGGTATGGATACGGACCCGCCGAGCACGGCGACCCGGTTCTTCGTGCCGGCGATGGACTGCCCGGACGAGGAGAAGGAGATCCGCACCGCCCTGGGGCGGCTTCCGGGAGTCGAGGAGATGACCTTCCGGCTCTTCGCCCGGCAGGTCGAGGTGCGCCACCGGTGCGCTACGGTGGAGATCCTGTCCGCGCTTTCGGCGATCGGGATGGACGGTCATCCGGTGGACGAGTCGCTCCGGCGGGCCGACCTCCCCGAATCCGGCAGCCCCCATTTGACCGTCTTCGCCCTGTCCGCGGTTCTTCTGTGCGCCGGGGCGGTCGCCTGCTTCCTCTACCCGGACCTCTCCTGGACGAAGGGATTCTTCCTCGCCGCCGTCCTCGCCGGAGGGGCGGGAGTGGCGGTGCGCGGCGCGAGGGAGCTTCGCAACCGCTCCCTCGGGATGAACGCCCTCATGACGGTGTCGATCGCCGGCGCGGCGGCGCTCGGGGAGTGGGAGGAGGCGGCCGTGGTCGTCACCCTCTTCGCGCTGGCCAACCACCTGGAAGCCCGGAGCCTCGACCGGGCGCGCAGGGCGGCCGCCGGCCTCTTCTCCCTCGCCCCGGAAACGGCGGTCGTGCGCGAGGGAGGGGTGGGCGGCCGCGAGCGGACGATCCCCGCGGGGGAGGTCCGCCCCGGAGACGTCCTCGTTATCCGGCCCGGCTCCCGGATCCCGGTGGACGCCGAGGTCTTCAAGGGAGGCTCCGACGTGAACGAGGCAACACTCACGGGGGAATCGATCCCGGTCGAGAAGGTGGAGGGGGACCCCCTGTTCGCCGGGACGGTGAACGGGCGCAATCCGATCCTCGCGACGGCGCTGCGTCCCCTCTCGGAGTCGGCCTTCGCGATGATCCTCCGCCGCGTCGAGGAGGCGCAGGCGAGCAAGGCCCCCGTCGAGACCTTCATGGAGCGCTTCGCCTCCCGGTACACCCCGGCGGTCCTCGTGTCCGCGCTCCTGGTGGCCTGCCTGCCCCCCCTGCTCGGTCTGGGGTCCGCGGCGGACTGGGCCTACCGGGGGCTCGTGCTCCTGGTCATCGCCTGCCCCTGCGCGATCGTGCTGGCGGCTCCGGTGGCCACCGTCTCGGCCCTCACGCGGGCCGGCCGGCAGGGGATCCTGGTCAAGGGGGCGAGCCATCTCGAGACGCTGGGGAAGGTCCGGGCCGTGGCGTTCGACAAGACGGGGACGCTCACCCGGGGGATGCTCAAGGTGACAAGGGTCCGGCCGGCGAGCGGGGTGGAGGAATCGGAGATCGTGCGACTGGCCGGGGCCGTGGAGGCGGGGTCCGCCCACCCGGCCGCCGAGGCGATCCGTCACGAAGCGCGCCGGAGGGGGATCGCGCAGCCGGCCCGGGGGACGCTGGCGCGCACCTTCGAAACCCTCGAGGGACGGGGGGTCTCCGCCGTGGTCGAGGGGAAACGGGTCTACGTGGGAAACCGCCGGATGTTCGCCGAGCGGGAGGGAACCCGGGGGCGGCTGGAAGAGATCCTGCCCGCCGGGGAGGAGAAGGGGGGCCGCACCTTCTCCATCGTGGGAACGGACGAGGGGATCGCGGGGGTCCTCGAGATGGAGGACGAGCTCCGTCCCGAGGCGAAGGAGGCGGTGCGGTCGCTGGCCGCGCTCGGGGTGGAGCATGTCGTCATGCTCACCGGAGACCACGAAGACGCCGCCCGCACGGCCGGGAGGGAGGTCGGGATCGACGAGGTCCTTTCCGGGCTGCTCCCGGAGGAGAAGCTGGAGAAGGTGCGGGAGCTGGTCGCCTCCCACGGCGCGGTGGCCATGGTGGGCGACGGGGTGAACGACGCGCCAGCGCTGGCGCTGGCCTCGGTCGGGATCGCCATGGGCGCGGCCGGGTCGCCGGCGGCGATCGAGACGGCCGACGTGGCGCTCATGGCCGAGGACCTCCGCCGGGTGCCGGAGGCGGTCCTGCTCGGCCGCCGGATGGTCGCCGTGGTCCGCCAGAACGTCGTCGCCTCGATCGCGATCAAGGCCGGCTTCCTCGTCGCCGCCGCCGCCGGGTACGCCACCCTCTGGATGGCGGTGGCCGCCGACATGGGGACGACGCTATTGGTCATCTTCAACGGGCTGCGCCTGCTGCGCAACGGCCCCCCGTCCGCATAGCCGCGTGAGCCGGACCCGTCTCCCCCGCAACGTCGTCGCCCTCGGCCTGGTGAGCCTCTTCACCGACATGTCGAGCGAGATGATCTATCCCCTCCTCCCGCTCTTCCTGACCGCATCCCTGGGAGCGGGGCCGGCCGTCCTGGGGGCGATCGAGGGAGTGGCGGAAGCCACGGCGAGCCTGCTGAAGCTGTTCTCCGGCGCCTGGTCGGACCGGATGGGAAAGAGAAAGCCCTTGGTCCTTGCCGGGTACGGCCTCTCGTCGGTCATGCGCCCGCTGATGGGGTTCGCCGCCTCCTGGGGGCATGTGCTCGCCATCCGGTTCTCCGACCGGATCGGGAAGGGGGTGCGAAGCCCCCCCCGGGACGCCCTGGTGGCCGAATCCGTCCCCCCGGAGGAGCGGGGGGGCGCCTTCGGCTTCCAGCGGGCGCTGGATCACCTCGGCGCGGTCCTGGGTCCCGCCGCCGCCTTCCTCCTGCTTGCGGGGGCCGGACTTTCCTACCGGTCCGTCTTCTTCCTCGCGGCGATCCCCGGAGGGATCGCCGTCGCCGTCCTCTGGCTCATGGTCCGGGACACCGGAACGAAGCCCCCCCCCGCATCGGGCAGCGGTCTCCGGCTGGAAGGCCTTTCCCCGGGGTTCCGCCGCTACCTGCTGATCGTGTCGCTCTTCACGCTGGGGAACGCCAGCGACGCCTTCCTGATCCTGCGCGCCGTCGAGGCGGGAGTTCCCGCCGCCTGGGTCCCTCTCCTGTGGGGGGGGTTCAATCTCGTCAAGTCGTCGCTCTCCACCCACGCGGGGATCCTGGCGGACCGGTGGGACCGCAGGAAGATGGTCGTCGCGGGCTGGGTCGTCTACGCGGCGGTCTACGCCGCCTGGGGAGTGGCGGAAGGGGCTGCCTGGATGGTCGGACTGTTCCTGGTCTACGGGCTCTACTCGGCGGCCACGGAGGGGGCGGAGCGGGCGCTGGTCGCCGATTTCGTCCCGGCCGAACGGCGCGGGGCGGCCTTCGGGTGGTTCCACCTCGCGGTGGGGGTCGCGGCGCTGCCGGCCAGCCTCCTCTTCGGGATCCTGTGGAGCCGGTTCGGGGCGCAGGCCGCCTTCGGCGCGAGCGGGGCCCTTGCGCTCCTCGCCTCCGGGCTGCTCCTCGCGCAGAAGGGCCCCGCCGCTTCCCACCGGTAGAACGCCGGAAGGCCGGGGCCGCTACCTCCCCCAGTGCGCCAGCGGGGCGAGGCCCGGCGTCTCGACGATCTGCAGCCGGAAGGGGCGGCGACGCCCCGGGACTCCCCCGAACCGGAGATCCGAAAAGGAGAGGATCCTCGTGCTCCCCTCCCGCGACTCCTGCACGACCGGGAACCGGGCGAACCAGAGGTAGGTCCGGACTTCGGGGATCTCCTCGACCGAGAGGGCCAGCGCCACGTCCTGCCCCCTGCGGACCCGCTGCTTCCATGCCACCGTCCCGGTGAACGGCTCCACGTCGCCGCGCAGAAAGGTGTCCCCGTCGTCCACGATGCCGTTCCAGGCGAAGGGACCCGCCGGGAAGGGGAACCGGTTCCGCTGCTCCGGGACCGGCAGGTCCGGAAGCCCGGAGAGCTCCTGCCTCGCCCATGCCTCCCCGACCAGCCGGATCTGGGCCAGCTCCTCCCCCACCCGGATCTGCCCGAGCCGCGGGAGCGCCGCCGCGGAGACCACCGGAACGCCCTGTCCGACCGCCGCGCTCCTCACCGCCTCCAGGGCGCGCAGATGCAGAATCGCCGCGAACCCGACATACCCGGCGAGGACGGCCATCGCCACGCGCGCGGGCCGCGCACGGCGGCGGGACAGGACCAGTCCGGCCACGATGATCCCGGTGAAGACCAGGTCGATGACGAACAGGATGTCGAAGGCGACCCGCGCGTCGGAGAAGGGCTGGAAGATCTGGGTGCCGTACGAGTTCAGCAGGTCCAGGGAGATGTGGAGAAGCTGCCCGAGGAGGGCGAACAGGTAAAGGGTCTTGAGGTCCTTCCATTTCCCGAACCGGTACAACAGCAGGGCGATCAGAAGGGAGGTCACCGCCACGCCGGCGAACCCGTGGGAAAACCCCCGGTGGAGCTTGAGGTACATCTCGCTCCCCAGGAGCCTGGCGACGTGATCGGCGTCGGGCAGGACGGATCCGAGGATCACCGCCGCCGCGGCTTCCTTCCTGCCGCTTTCCGAGGGAAGGGCCCGGGCGGTGAGCCACCCGGCAAGCCCATGGGTTACCGTATCCATACCCGGGGGATTATACCATCCCGGGAGCGGTTCCCAATAGGTTCAGATCATCCCGCGGGGGTCCAGGATCTTCTCGATCTCCTCCGGCGGGAGGACCTTCCTGTCCAGCAGGACCGCCCGGATCGTTCTCCCGGAGTGCCAGGCCTCGTGGGCCAGCTCCGCCGCCCTGTCGTACCCGATCTTCACCGCGAGCGGAGTCACCATCGCGAGGCTCTGCTCGATCAGCTCCCCGCACCGCTTCCGGTTCGGCGCGATCCCCGACACGCACCGCTCCGCCAGCAGGACAGATGCCGAGGAGAGGAGCCCGATCGACTCGAGGAGGTTGCGCGCCATCACCGGGAGCATGACGTTGAGCTCCAGCACCCCCAGCGAGCCGCCCAGCGTCACCACCGCGTCGTTCCCGATCGCCTGGGCGCAGACCTGGATCGAGACCTCGAGGATCACCGGGTTCACCTTCCCCGGCATGATCGAGGAGCCGGGCTGGAGCGACGGCAGGTCGATCTCCCCGATCCCGCACCGGGGGCCGGAGGAGAGAAGCCGGATGTCGTGGGAGATCTTCAAAAGCGACGCGGCCACTCCCTTGAGCGTGCCGCTGGCCGCCACCAGGGGGTCCTGAGCCCCCATCGCCTCGAACCGGTTCTCCGCCGGACGGAAGGGGATCCCGGTGGCGTTCGCAATCTCGGCGATCGTCCTCGCCCCGAACTCCGGGTGGGCGTTCAGCCCCGTTCCGACGGCCGTCCCCCCCAGCGGAAGCTCCTCGAGGTCGGCGAAGGCCGCGCGCACCCGCCGGATCCCGTGATCAACCTGGGAAGCGTACCCCGAGAACTCCTGCCCGAGGGTGACCGGCACCGCATCCTGCAGGTGGGTCCGCCCGATCTTCAGGATGTCGGAGAACTCCCCCGCCTTCGCCGCCAGGGCGTCCCGCAGGCAGGAGAGGGCGGGGACGAGCCGGTCCGACAGCTCCCGCCTCGCGGCGATCCGGATCGCCGAGGGGATCACGTCGTTGCTCGACTGGCACCGGTTGACATGGTCGTTCGGGTGGACCGGGGAGTTGCCCCCGAGAGGTTTGCCCAGCAGCTCGTTCGCCCGGTTGGCGAGCACCTCGTTCACGTTCATGTTCGTCGAGGTCCCCGACCCGGTCTGGAAGACGTCCACCGGGAACTGGTCGTCGAACTTCCCCTCCAGCGTCTCCCGGGCGGCCCGCGAGATCGCCTCGGCCAGAGAGGGGTCGATGAGCACAAGGCCCGCGTTCACCTCGGCGGCGAACCCCTTGATCATCGCCGCGGCATGGACGACCGGCAGCGGCATCCGGACGCCGCTGACCGGGAAATTTCCGACGGCCCGCTGCGTCTGCGCCCCGTAGTAGGCTTTCGCCGGGACCCGGACCTCCCCCATCGAATCCTTTTCCGTGCGGGTTCCGCTCATCGCTCGCCTCCCACCCCCTTGGATTCCCGGCCCGCCATGGCGGTTTCCCCCCGACGTCGGCAGGGACCGGCTCCCGCCCCGCCCTGTCCCGAGGGCGCATGGACCGGCTCCGCCGCCTCCTCCTTCGCTGCTCACGCTGCTACGGAGGACAAGTCGGAGGGGGGCTTCGCTGCGACTGCCCTCCGCTCCCGGAGAATCTTTTTATCTCCGCTCATCCCCCCATCCTTCGGCAGGCTGCGCCCACGGTTGCGCCCACGGTGCGCCCCGTCCCGAGGACGCATGGGAACGGCTCCGCCCGGGCACACCCTGCCGGGAGAGAAGGCGCCGGGCTACTCCTCGTAGAGGATCGGCTCATACTGCCCCTTGCCGGGCGAATAGCGGTAGACCGTCCCGCTGCCGATCTCGAAGAACCAGGCGTGGACGAAGAGGCGCCCCTCCCGCGCCGCCTTCTGGACGACGGAATAGGTCCGCAGGTTCTCCATCTGCACCAGGACATTCTCCTCGGCGGTGATCGCCAGCCGCTCCTCCTTCGACTTGCCGGGGTAGTTTTCGGCCACCACCTCGACCGTCCGCTTCCCGTTCCGCAGCCACTCCGCGATGTGGGGGGTCTCCGAAAACCCGGCCGGATCCTTGTAGAGCGCATTCATCGCCCCGCAGTCGGAGTGCCCGCAGACGATGATATCCCGGATCCGGAGGAACTCCACCGCGTACTCGATCGCGGCGGCCACCCCCGTTCCGTCCAGGGGATTCACCGAATACGGAGGCACGAAGTTTCCCATGTTCTTGACGATGAACAGGTCGCCCGGGTGCGAGTGGGTGATCACCGTGGGGATGACGCGGGAGTCGCAGCAGGTGATGAAGAGCGCCTCCGGCGCCTGCCCGTGCTCGGCCAGCCTTCCGAAAAGCTCTTGGTTTTCACTCCAGTACTGCTTCCGGAACCGGTGGATCCCGCCGATCAGCCTCTCCATGGCACCCCCTCCTCACCGCCGCGGGTTTGGTGTAATATTATCGGGAAATCTCCGTCGCTCAAACCGGATTTTTCCCCTCCCAGGGGGCCGATTGACATACATCAATGCGCGGTGCGCGCATGCCGTCTACCCTGACTCCGTTCCCGGCGGGTTTCACACCGCGGCGTGGGAAGGGGGGAAGCGATGGGCCGGTGGGAAGCAACCGACAGGAAGATCCCGGGGGACCTCCCTGTCCGCGCGGTGAGCGCCCCGGCGGAATCTTCCCCTGCCAGGCAACCAATTCCCGGAACCGAAAGGCCCGAAACAGGCGCCGTTTCCCTGCGGAGACCCGCGCCTATTGGACGTTCCATATCCTGCAGTGAACCGAAGAATGAAAAGGAGGTTTCCGGATGACCAAGAAGACCGCCTTCTGGATTTTCCTGGTGGGCACGCTCTCCTCGGCGGCGCTCTTCCTGGGGGCCACGTATGACACGCACCGGCAGGTGGCGACGCTGTCCAACGTGGACAAGCTGTCCGACCAGGTCGTGGCGGGGAAACGGGCCTTCGAGAAGTACAACTGCAACGACTGCCACACGATCCTGGGCTTCGGCGCCTACTACGCCCCGGACCTGACCCGGGTGGTCCAGCGGGTCGGGGCCGACGGGATCCGGTACCGGGTGAAGAGCCCCGAGGTGGCCTTCGCGAACTCGTGGCGGAAGATGCCGAACCAGAAGGTCTCCGACCAGGAGATCGAGGATCTGGTCGCATTCTTCGACTGGGTGGGGGAGATCAACAACAACGACTGGCCCCCGCAGGACAGCAAGAAGCGGCTCTCCCGGGGCGAGCAGGTGATGGTCGCCACGGTGGGCGTCTCCCCGGGTGCCGCGGTCTTCCAGACGAAGGGGTGCATGAACTGCCACTCGCTGAACGGGACGGGAGGCACCTTCGGACCCGCGATGGACAAGGTCGGACAAAGGCTCTCGCAGGAAGCGATCCGTCGGTACATCCGGAACCCCAAGAGCGTCAACCCCAAGGCCATGATGCCGCCCCAGACAGGCCTTTCCGACCGGGAGCTCGAGGAAGTGGCGAAGTTCCTTTCCACCCTGAAATAAGGAGGACCTGATGGAATACCGATCCCAGAAAATCGCCTACTGGTACTTCGTCGCCGCGCTTCCGCTCTTCGTCCTGCAGGTGCTCATGGGGCTCTACCTCGGGTACAGCTACACCTTCACCGTCCCGCAGGAGGTCGTCGACGTCTTCCCCTTCGCCACGGCGCGGGCGATGCACACCAACCTGCTCGTCCTCTGGATGCTCCTGGGCTTCATGGGAGGGACCTACTACATCGTCCCCGAGGAGACGCAGTCGGAGATCTACTCGACCGGGCTCGCCTGGTTCCAGCTCATCGCCCTCCTGGTCACCGGGGTCGTCGCCCTGGTCGGCTTCTTCTTCGGGTGGACGCAGGGGCGCCCGCTGCTGGAGATCCCCCGCCCGCTCGACCTCGTGGTGGTCGTGGGGGCGCTGGTCTTCCTCTTCAACGTGGGGATGACGATGCTCAAGGCAAACCGGTGGACCGTCATCCAGGGGACCCTCCTGGGCGGGCTGGTCTTCCTCGCCCTCCTCTACCTGTTCGGGATCCCCTTCTACCGGAACCTGGTGATCGACTGGTACTACTGGTGGTGGGTCATCCACCTCTGGGTGGAAGGGTCGTGGGAGCTCGTCACCGGCGCCATCCTGGCCTTCATCCTGATGAAGCTCACCGGGGTGGACCGGCAGGTCGTCGAGAAGTGGCTCTACGTGGAGATCGGCCTCTTCATGTTCACGGGGCTCGCCGGCACCGGGCACCACTACTACTGGCTCGGCGCCCCGCGGTACTGGCTCTGGATCGGCGGGATCTTCTCCGCGCTGGAGCCGCTTCCGATCCTTTTGATGGTCATCGACACGATGCACCACGTCAAGCAGCGCAAGAAAGAGATCGTCAATCCGCTGGTATGGACCTACGCGATCGGCTGCGCCATCTTCCACATGATCGGAGCCGGGGTGTGGGGGATCGCGCACACGCTGCCGCAGATCAACTACTACACGCACGGCTCCCAGGTCACCGTGGCCCACGGGCACCTGGCCTTCTTCGGGGCCTACGCCCTGCTGAACCTGACGACCTTCTACTTCGCGATGCCCAGGATCAAGGGGATCGAGGTCTTCGACGACCGGCGCGGCAAGTACGGCTTCTGGACGATGAACATCGCGATGATGACCATGGGGCTCACCTTCACCGTGGGGGGGGTCCTGCAGAGCTACATCGAGCGGGTGCTCGGGATGGGATACATGACCGCCCAGGGGCACATGCGGCTCTGGATGGGGATCACGGTGGTGGCAGGGCTCTTCTTCCTGGCCGGACTGCTCACCACCGTCACCGACCTGTTCACCCTGAGGCCCGCGAAGGTCGGCGGGGGACACTCGTAGCGGATGGGCGGGGACACTCCTTTTCGTTTCGCCGAGAAAACCAGGAGTGTCCCCGATAAGGAGGAACGATGGACCGATACACCAAGGCGTTTGTCGTCGCAGCGCTCGTCTACTTCCTCCTGGCCGCACTGCTCGGGGTCTGGATGGGGGCAACGGCCGGGGCGGGGTGGGCGCACTTCGCCCACGTCCACTTCAACCTGCTCGGGTTCATGTCGATGATGATCTACGGCGTGGGGTACTTCATCCTCCCCCGGTTCAACGGCCGCACCCTGCATTGGCCGTCCTGGGTCCCGCTCCACTTCTACGCGGCCAACGTGGGGCTGATCGGGATGGTGGCCACCTCCCCGGAGCGCCCCTCGACCGGGTTCGTGCTGTTCGCCGCGCTCTCGGTCCTCTCGGTGGCGATGTTCGTGGTCAACCTGGGGGCCACCATGCTCATCGAGCCGGCGAAGTTGGCCGAAGAGGAGGAGCGGGAGGAGGCTCCCGCGGCCCGCCCGCAGGCCGCACCGGCCCCCTCTCCCGCGGCCGCGCAGGTCGACATCGTCCCCGACATGCGGGTGGGGGAGATCCTGACCCGGTGGCCCCAGACGGTGGAGGTCTTCGTGGCGAACGGGTTCGCGTCGCTGGGGAACCCGGAGCACCGGGAGCAGGTCAAGCAGATCCCGATCACGCTGCGGATGGCGTGCCAGCGGCACAACGTCGACCTCGAGCCGATGGTCGCGAAGCTTTCCGCCGCGGCCGGGGGGGCTCCGGCACCCGGAGCTGCCGCGCCTGCGGGCGGACCCGCCGGGAACGCCGTGCAACGGAAGGGCGGGGTCTCGCGGGGGAAGCAGATCCGCGCGGACAACATCCTGGGCGACATCCTGGCCGTCTACCCTGAGACGGAGACGGTGTTCCGGAAATACTACGGGCAGGCCTGCTTCTCCTGCCCCGGACAGGCGACCGAGAGCGTCACGCAGAGCGCGATGATGCACAACGTGAGCGAAAAGCAGGTCCTGGAGGAGCTGAACCGGGCCGCCGGGGTCTAGGGAGGGGGAAGGGGCGATGATCGACCGGATGCAGGCGTTGCTCGAGGCGGAGCGGGCGGGGGTGCAGTGCCTGGCCGCCATGGCGGACGGGACCCCGGCGGGGGAGAAGAAGGATTTCCTGGTGTTCCTGCGCGACGACGAGGGGCGGTTCTGCGGGGGGCTCTACCGGCTGATCCAGGCCCGGGGAGGGACGCCGACCGACAAGGTCGGAGCGTTCGTCGAGAAGGTGCTCGCGCTGCCCGGGGAGGCGGAGCGGCTGGCGCTGCTCATCAAGGGGCAGGCCTGGGTGGTCCGGAAGATCGACGAGATCCCGCCGGCCGAGATGAACCCCGAGGAGAAGGCCTTCTTCGCCGACATGAAGGAAGCCCACGTCGTCAACATCGAGGCGTGCCGCAAGTACCTGCCCGCCGCCGGATAGCGGCATCCCCCGGCGAAGCCCCCCTCCGACTTGTCCTCCGTAGCAGCGTGAGCAGCGAAGGAGGAGGCGGCGGAGCCAGTCCCGGGCGCCACCGCGACGGGGCGCATCATGGGCGGAGCCAGCCGAAGGATGGGGGGATGAGCGGAGATAAAAAGAATTTCCGACAGCGGAGGGCGGTCGAAGCGAAGCCCCCCTCCGAGGCGGCGGAGCCGGTACCCTGCGCCCCGCAGGGCGCAACGACGGGTCGATACGCGGAGATGCCCCCCGCCCCCGTCCTCTCCGGGAAAGGGATCGCGAGGCGCAAGGACGGGAAAAGCGAAGTGGGCCCCGGCTCCTTCGTCTACGTCCCCCCCGGCGAGGAGCACAACTTCGAAAACGCCGGCGTCGAGCCGTTCGCCTTCCTCTGCGTCATCCCGGCGGAGAAGCTCTGCCTGCGGTAGCGGAAACCGGTCGAAAGTCCCGCGTCTGATATTTCCGGTCTCGGTTCGGGCCGATGCCCTGATGGAACACTCAGGCTTCGAGAACCCTCTTCCCGGTCCCCCTTTTCCTGACCAGAAGGAAGAACAGGACCAGAAAGCAGAGGAAGTGGATCCCCAGCGCTCCGAAGTTCACCGGGACGACGGGGGCCAGAAAGAGGAACCGCTCGATGAAAATCCCGCTGAGAACGACGAGGGAGATCGCGAACACGACGAACGGGTTCGTTTTCGCCCGTCCGGAGAGAAGCACCAGAAAGGGGAGGAAGAAGTAGCAGGCCAGGACGGAGAGGGAAAGCTCGCGCAGCGGCGACGAGGTAATTCTCTTGAGAAGGAAGGTCACCTCCTCCGGGATATTCCCGTACCAGATCACGAGGAACTGGGCGTAAAACAGCCCCGCCCACAGGAGGCTGAACCCGAAGAGGAGGATCGCCATGTCCTTCATGTCGGAACGGCCTCCCGGCTCCTCGGTCGGCAGCCGCTTCCGATGGAAAAGAACATACAGGATGCCCGACAGGGCGAACCCGCCGAACATCGATTCGATGAAGAAATACCCGCCCAGGAGCGTGCTGATCCAGGGATATTCGAGCGACATGACCCAGTCGAACGCCATGAGGGACTGGGTCGCAACAAAGACGAAGAGATACAGAATGGCGAACCGGTTCTTCCCCTCCTCTTCCTTTTCGCAGGCGGCGGAGAACCTTTTCGCGGAGAGGTAGGTGAGCAGCAGCAGGACGAAGTTGCGCCCGACGAAAAACCCCTTGTCGAACCAGATCCCCTTCCTCCCCACCCAGGGATAGGAATCGACGAACGGCACCAGGAACAGGAAGAGGATCGAGATGAACAGGAGGAGCGGACAGACCGAGAGCAGCTCCCTCCTCACGGAGGCCACCCACCTGGCCTTGATCAGGGTGCACGACGCCACGACGGCGATCCCACCCTGGATGACCGCGGCCCAGAACAGAAGCGCCAGCAGGAGCGAGCCGCCGTTCTTCGCGACGGGGCCGAACTGGGTGACCGCCACAATAATGCCCGCGAGGAAAAAGAGGGCGAACCTGCCGCTTCTGGTCTCCGGAAATCCCTTCATCGCCCCTCCCCCGGATCCACGATGATCACGAACGCGTTCCCGGACTCCTCCTCCGGCACGAAGCCGAAAACGCTCGGCAGGCGGGAGAGGAAGAGAAACCCGAAGAACGTGGAAAGGGCCCCGAACAGGATCGTGAGGGCGAAGGCGATGATGAGGAACGGGGGAACGGAGATGATCGGCTTCCCCCCGACGATGAGCGGCCAACTCAGCGACGTCAGGATGGTGAAGGCGAACCCGGCGATCGTCCCGCCTGCGGCGCCTGAGAGGGCGAAGAACTTGACCTTCGGAGGCTTCGCGGGAAAAATCTCGTCCACCTCGTGGACGTGAAAGGGGGTTTCCACCCGGATCCGGTCCGGGGAGATCCCCTCGTGGGCCAGGTCGCGCAGGGCCGAAAGGAACTCCTCCCGCTCCCGGAAGACCATCCGCCTCTCCATTTAGAGGTGCTCCTTGATTTCCGTGATCGACAGCACGGGCAAGGTCTTCAAAAAGATCAGATAGACCGTGAAGAAGAGCCCGAAGCTGCCCAGGGTGATCCCGATCTCGACGAAGGTGGGGGTATACGTTCCCCACGCATAGGGGTCGAAGTCGCGGGCGAGGGCCGTGACGATGATCACGAACCGCTCCACCCACATCCCCACGTTCACGAACAGGGAGAGAACGAACAGGAACGTGACGTTCCGCCGAAGGCTCCGCACGAAGAGCGTCAGTGGAGCCAGGGAATTGCAGAAGATCATGATCCCGAACATCACGCGGTAGTCGCCCAGGGCCCGGTACCGGAAACTTTCCATTTCGAAGGGGTTCCCGCTGTAGAACGCGAGGCCGAACTCGACGATGTAGGCGTAGGTCACGATGAGGGAGGTGAACAGGAGGATCTTCGCGATGCTCTCGAAGTGGTCGTCGGTGATGTACCGGTCCAGGGCGAGGATCTTGCGCATGGGAACGACGAGCGTGATGACCATCGCCGTGCCGGAGAAGATCGCCCCGGCCACGAAGTAGGGGGCGAAGATCGTGGTGTGCCACCCGGGGATGATGCTCATGGCGAAGTCCCACGAGACCACGGAATGAACGGACGCCACGAGGGGGGTGGCGAAGGCGGCGAGGAACAGGTAGAGCTGGTTGTAGTTCCGCCATTCCCTGCTCGTCCCCCTCCATCCGAGGGAGAGGATCCCGTAGATCCGCTTCTTCAGCCCCTCCTTGTATCTGCGGACGATGGCGAAGTCGGGGATCAGCCCCACGTAGAAGAAGACCACGCTCACGGTGAGGTAGGTGCTCACGGCGAAGACGTCCCAGATCAGGGGGGAGCGGAAATTCACCCAGAGATGCCGCTGCGTCGGGTAGGGGAAGAGGTAGTAGAACTTCCAGGCCCGTCCGAGGTGGATCAGGGGGAACAGCCCCGCGACGAGGAGGGCGATCACGGTCATCGCCTCGGCGGGACGGTTGAAGCTGGTCCGGAACCTGGCGCGGAACAGGTACAGGACCGCCGAAATCAGCGTCCCCGAATGGGCGATACCGACCCAGAAGACGAAATTCGTGATGTAGACCCCCCACCCCACGGGATGGGTGATCCCGGCAACCCCCATGCCGGTATAGATCTGGTACCCCCATAATCCCAGGAGGATGAGAAAGAGGGTGGCGGTGCATCCGAGGGCGGCGAAATAGGCCTTCCCCGGCCTCTTCATCGCGGCGAGGACGTCCTGCTCCACCTGCGCCAGCTTATCGGTGGTTTCCATGGCTCTCTTTCCCGGGGCCGGGCTTGCTCCCGCCCAGATAGTACACGGAAGGATCGGTTCCCAGTCCCTCGAACACCCGGTAGGCCCTCCCGGAGTGCGCCAACCGGTACACCTTCGACTCCTTGTCGAGGAGGTTCCCGAACGTGATCGCGCCGGTGGGGCAGCTCTGGGCGCAGGCGGTCGTGAACTCCCCGTCCCGGACCTTGCGCGACTCGTCCTTCGCCCCATCCTTGGCGGTCCGGATCCGCTGGATGCAGAAGGTGCACTTCTCCATGACCCCCGGTCCCCGCACCTCGAGGTCTGGATTCAGCATCCGGTTCAGCGGCTTCTCCCAGCGGTGCCAGAACCAGTTGAACCGCCTCACCTTGTAGGGGCAGTTGTTGGCGCAGTACCGGGTTCCCACGCACCGGTTGTAGATCTGGACGTTCAACCCTTCGGGGTTGTGATAGGCGGCGTACACCGGGCACACCGTCTCGCAGGGCGCGGAATGGCACTGCTGGCAGAGCATCGGGAGGAATTCGACGTTCCCCGCGTCGTTGTAGAAGGGCTCGATCCGGAGCCACGACATTTCCCTTCCCTTCAGCTGTTCCCGCTTTCCGACGACGGGCACGTTGTTTTCGATGTAGCAGGCGGCAACGCAGGCGGAACAGCCGTTGCACAGCGCGAGATCGATCACCATGGCCCACCGGTACTCCTCGTGCACGTGCTCCGGGAAGAGGCTTTCCCTCCCGTGGTGATGCTTTTCGTCCTTGTGGGACGGATCGGGAACCAGCCCCCTCCCATGCTGGGACGGGGACCCGGAAAGGATGGGGATGGCCGCGACGTTCCCGGTCTTTGCGATTCCGATCCCGTCTACGTACTCCACCACCCCCCCCGTCCGTTCCTCCGTGCGAAGAGGGAGAGAAGCCGCAACGTCTCGGTACGCCACGTAGAGACCGTCCGGGAGGCCGGGCTGCACTTTCACCGGCAGCGCCTCCGACCAGCCGGCGGAGGAGACGGTCACCTCCTCCTTCTCCTTGAGCCCCATCCGTTTCGCCGTCCCCGGGGATACGGACAGCCACCGGCCGTAGGAGATGGTGGTCAGGGGGTCGGGGATCTCGGAGAGGAGCGGCAGTCCCCGGCTGCGCCCGTCGAAGGTACGCAGCGACGGGGCCAGCAGGAGGACGGGGCCGCCCGCTTCCCACCCCGCGCGCATCCCTTCGAGGAGAGAGGCCGCCTTTTTCCCGTCGAGGGAGACCCGCTTCACGGGGAGGGACTCCTCGACGTACCCCCGCTTGAGGAACCCGTCCCTTCCCTTTTCCCCGTATCGCTTCCCCCACGCGTCGACCAGGTACTCCCGGTAGCTCTTCGCGATTCCTTCTCCCGGCGCCTTGCCGGCGAGCCGGAGGAGGATCTCCCCTTCGGAGTGCGTGTCGTGAAGAGGCTGAAGCACCGGCTTGATCAGGGAGACGACCCCCCGCCTCGGCTCGGCGTCCCCCCACGACTCGAGGGAATGGGAAAGGGGGAGGACGAGGTCGACCTCCTGCATCGTCTCATCGAAGAGGTCGGAGATCCCCACCGACAGCTTCGCTTTCCGGAGATTCTCCCGGAAGGGGTTCCCTTTCGGCAGGGAAAAGACGGGGTTGGTCCGCGAGAGGAACAGGACCCCCACCTCGTCCCTTCCCAGGCGGGCGGTGAGATCTTCCATGGCCCGGAAGGTGCCCACGCTTCCGTAATTCTCCCCCCTCGAAAAATCGACCAACCCGGGGATCTCCCCCGTGGCCCACTGGATCAGGCCGGCTAGGCCTGCGACCTCCAGGCCTCCCGGATGGGACGTGGATACTCCGCCGGCGATCACCAGGGGGAGCCTGGCCTTCGCCATGCGGTCCCCCATTTCCCTGAGATCATCGGCGGGGATCCCCGTGACCTCCGAGGCGCCCTCGACGGAAAACCGGGGGAGGACGCCGGCAAGCCACGGCGGGAGGCCGTTTTTCCGGGGTCCCCGTTCCAGGATCAGCCGGAGCAGAACCGCGAGGAGAACCGCCTCCCGTCCCGGGAGGACCACGAACCGTTTGTCGGCGTTCGCCCCGGTGAGCGACAGGTGCGGCTCCACGTGGAACCAGCGGAAATCCCCTTCGCCCCTTGCCCGGGACAGCTTCCGGGTATAGGCGACCGGACTGACGTGAGTTTCGAGGATATCCGCCCCGACCGTCAGGAGGAAATCGGCGTTCTCGATCCGGTAATGGGGAACGTCGCGTTCCCCGAAAAGGAGCCCGTTGGCCTCCTTTACCGCGGAATGGGAGAAGACCTCGAACTCGGGAAGCCTCTCGACCCCGAGCTTTCCGCAGAACGTGCCGATCAGACGGGAGAGGGAGCCGGTCGTCCTTCCCGACAGGTAGAGGTTTTTCCGCCCGGCGCCGCGGGAACCGGAGAGGGAATCCGAAACGAGGGAGAACGCTTTTTCCCAGGAAATCCCCTGGAATTTTCCCCCGCCGTTTCGCAGCATGGGGCTTGCGATCCTCTTCGGGTGATAGAGGCGGGTGAGGGAAGACTGCCCGCGGACGCACAATCCCCCGTCGTTTACGGGATGCCCCGGGGCGCCCTCGAGTTTGATCGGCCACCCTTCCCGCAGCTTGACCGTCAGGCCGCAGCCGGCCGGGCACTCGGTGCAGGTGGAGGGGGAAAACAGCGCCTCCCCGGGGAGGATCCCCTCCTCCGGGGGCAGGATGTAGGAAATGAATTTGTTCCGCCTGCCGCCGGACTCGCAGGAAGAGATCAGGGAGGAGCCCGTCAGAACCCCCAAGATCCGCAAGAAATCCCGTCGTTTCATCCGACGCTCCCTCTACTTGTGGCAGGTGGCGCAGTCCAGGGGCGCCCCCCGGACCCGGTGGCAGGAAACGCACCACCCCATCTCCAGCGAGCCGACTCTGCGGATCTTTTTCATCGCGCCCACATTCCCGTGACACTCCGAACAGTCCACCCCCGCCTTGACATGCCGTTTGTGGGAAAAGTAGACGTGTTCCGGAAGAGCGTAGACCCGCACCCATTCCACGGGCCGTTTCTCCTCGTAATGCCGGGTGAGCTTCCGGATCTCTTCCTTCTCCGTCGCGATCGCGCTGTGGCAGGACATGCACGTTTCCAGGGGCGGAGCGCCCGCGTGCTTCGACCGGTCGACGAAGAGGTGGCAGAAATTGCAGGGAAGGTTCAGCGTCGACACGTGGATCGTGTGGGGAAAGGCGATCGGCTGGTCCGGGGCCTGTCCCCCCAGATGCCAGGAAACTCCCAGGGCCGCCGTGACCAAAAGACACAGCCCGAAGTATCCCGTTACGGCGAGAAGGATTGCCGGTTTTTTCCGGTTCCCCTTCAACGTTGCGACCCCCGGCAGGAAGGGTTCACGACGAGCCGCCGCGTGAAACCTGCCCGATCAGGTATCTGGAGACCGCATCGATCTCTTCCTCCGGAAGCCCCAGCTTCGGCATGGGCGGATAGTCCGGGTTGACCTTGACCGGGTTCCGGAGGAACCCTTTCAGCTTCTCGACATCCCCGCCGTACTTCGGCACCACCTCGCCGAGCGGCGGTCCGACCACCTTGATGTCGAACCGGTGGCAGCCGGCGCACTTCGTTTCGAATACCGCCTTTCCCTGTTCCTCCTCCGGCTTTCCGGCCCCGGCGGGTTCCTTTCGGGGCCCCTCCGGCGCATGTTTCGCCTCCGCGGCCGGCTCCTGCATCTTCAGGAAGGCGATCCGGTCCTGGTAGGCGTTTCCGACCGCCGCATGGTCGTGCACGAGGATCGCAAGAAAGATCAAGACATAGAGGGTGAGCACCCGGGCGCCCGGCCCGCCTTCCCCCGTGCCAAAGGCAAGGGCGAGAATCAGGCAGACCGCCAGCGACAACAGAAGGACGGCGGCCGAAGTCGCGAACACCGTCGCGGAGAGCGCGATCTCCGGAAGGGTGACCAGGTCCAAGAGCACGAACACCGGGAGGGCCAGCGTCGCAAAAAACGTGAGATTCGCGCCGCAATCGCGGACGAACCCCCGGTACGCGGGATCCGTCCCCTCCCCTTCCCCCGATGAGCGGCCGCCCAGAAGGAGAATCACTGCGCCCGTCATCCCGAAAAAGAAGGCGAGGAACAGGAGAAATTTCACGACGGCGTTCCAGGAGAGGAGAAACCGGATCTGCTTCTGGAGCAGGGGGAGCTTCTCCGGGTTGAAGAGAACTCCGTACCCGCTGGAAAAAAGGAAAAAGGCGAGGATCACCGCCAGCAGGCCGGCGGCGCCGGTTTCGATATGGAACGAGGGAAGGCCCGGTGCGCGGTCCCATGCCGACCGGTACCGGTGGAGCAAGGCGAATCCGCCGAGGAGGATCCCGAGGATGGCGGACCAGAACGGCCACGGCAGGGGGGTCGCGTCGAAGAGAATCCGCGCGTAGATGAACCCGACGAGCGCCAGAGGGACGAGGCCGAACAGGAACAGGGCCGACTTCCCGATCAGGACGGTCTCCATCAACTCCTTCGAGAAGCGCAGGCAGGCGGGGTCCCGCTTCTCCTTCCCGAAAAAGTTCAGGAAGAGGGAGACGGACGAACCGCCGATGAGGTACCCGATGACGGGGAGATGGAGGAACAGGACGAGGAACAGGCCGTACCGAAGCAGCGTATAAAACTCCGGGGACAGCGGTTGAAGATTCCCCCAGGAGGTCATTCAGACCCCTTCTCCGATAGAAGTCGCTTCCGTAACGGGAACCGCAGGAACCTGTTTGCCCCCGGCCGAAACGAACAGGCCCGGGAGGGTATATCGCTCTGGGGACCGTATCCTGTAAAAGAAATTCGTGTTTGTCTACTATAAGATACCAATTCCAGCCCGTTCAAGTTTTTTCTCCTCGTCCCGGGGGGGAAGGTTCGGATATGATGAACCGGCCCGTACCGCAGGAGAAGCCCCCCATGTGCCGCATGCTGGCCTTTGCCTCGCAGAAACCACTGGACATCGCGCCGTTTCTCGCCCACCTCGCGCGGCTCTCCGCCCATGGGAACCTGGTGGAGCGGTGGGAGAAGCGCCCGGGCGGGAACCACCCGGACGGGTGGGGGATCGCGTTCCGCGGAACGGGGGAAACTCGGCTGCTCCGCAGCGGGGAGCCCGCCGCCACCGATCCCGGGCTGGCCGGGATTCGGGGAAGCGCCGACTGGTTTCTCGGGCACGTCCGGTATGCCTCCGACACCGCGACCGTGAACGAGCGTAACGCCCACCCGTTCCTGGTCGATGGAATTGCCCTCGGCCACAACGGGACCTTCCGGGGACGGATCGGGGAGGAAGCGGGGAGTCGGAAGGTGAGCGACACCCTCATCTTCCTGGAGCGGCTGGCGGGAGCCTGGAAGGAGCGGACGCTGGCCGGTCTGCACGGAGCCCTGGAGCGGCTCCTTTCGGATAGGGGACTGGTGGGGAACTACTCCGCCGCGAACATGCTGATCCTCTCCGGGGAATCCCTCTTCGCGCTCCGGAACTACCGGAAGGACGAGGGCTACTACACCCTCTACCTCCAGGCGGAAGCCGGGCGTGTGACCGTGGCGAGCGAGCCGCTGGACGATCCGCCCGGCTGGCGGCTTCTGGATGACGGGGAGCTGGTGGAGCTGTCGCCGCAGGCTCCGCGCTCCATGCGGATCCGCCTCGCTCCGTAGCCGCGGCATGCCGGACCCGGTCGATCTCCGCTCCGACACCGTCACCCTACCGACTCCCGGGATGCGCAGGGCGATGGCCCGGGCCAGAGTGGGGGATTCCCGGCGCGGGGAGGATCCCTCCGTCTCCGAGCTGGAGGAGCTTTCCGCTTCCCTCTTCGCGAAGGAGGCCGCTCTGTTCGTCCCGTCAGGCACGATGGGGAACCTGGTCGCCGTGGCCGCCTGGACCCGTCCGAAGGATCTGATCCTGGCCTCCTGCTCCTCCCATATCGCCGGGCGGGAACTGCCGGGGGTATCGCTCCTGGCCGCCGTTTCCCTGATCGGGATCGATACCCCCGGGGGGGTCTTTACCTCGACGCAGGCGGAGGAAGCCATCGGGAGGCTGCCCGCCCCCGCTCGTCCGAAGGTTCGCCTTATCTGCGCCGAGAACAGCCACAACGCGGCGGGCGGGACGGTATTTCCCCTTTCCTACCTGCGGCGGATCGGGGCCTTCTGCCGGAAGCGGTCGCTCCGGTTCCACATCGACGGGTCCCGGATCTTCAACGCCTCGGTCGCATCCGGCGCCGGAACCGGTGAGTACGGGAAGTGCTGCGACTCCCTGATGTTCTGCCTGAGCAAGGGGCTGGGGGCGCCGGTCGGGTCGGTCGTCGTGGGGCCGAGCGACTTCATCGCGGAGGCGAGGGGCCTCAGTCACAAGGTAGGGGGAGGGATGCGGCAGGCCGGGATCGTCGCCGCCGGGGGGCTCTACGCGCTTCGGCACCAGGTGGCGCGGCTCGCAAAGGACCACGAAAACGCCCGCTCGCTGGCCCGCCTCCTCCGGGAGATCCCGGGGATCGAGGTGGTCCACGCGCCGGTGCGCACGAACATCGTCCTCTTCCGGTGGGAAACGCCGACGATGCCGCTGCAGGCTTTCCGGGATCGCCTGGCCGCGCTCGGGGTGCGGCTGGACGACCGCGGATTTCCGCTCTTCCGTGCGGTCACTCACCTCGGGATCGGGAAACGGGAGATCGCCCGGGCGGCGCGGGCGCTGCGCGAGGCCTTCGGCCGCCGGTAGGTCAGTGGAGCTTACCCCCCCGCTCCTTGGTGCCGCGGGCGATGTCCTCGGCCACCTCTCCCACGGTCTGCTTCATCATCCGGTCGGTGATCTGCTTCGGGCTGTCGCCCGAGGTGCGCATCTTCGAGACCCAGTTGCTTCCTTTCAGGACGAACCCGCCCCCGCCTCCTACCAGCCGTTCCGCCTTCCCCCCGCAATGGGGGCATTTCTTCAGCGGGGGTTCGGTGATCCTCTGGGTCTCCTCGAACTCTCCGCATTTCCCGCACTTGTATTCGTAGGTCGGCACGTCGCTCCTCCCCGGTTGCTCGTTCCCCCCGATTATCGCACAAGCCCCCCGCTACCGCCACCGGCCGCTTCGTATCGGCTCCGCATCCTCGGAGGGGACGGCTTGCTCCGCCCTCCCGAGGGGGACACTGGCTCGCGGGGGGCCGACATGGGCTCCGCTGCCTCGGAGGGGGGCTTCGCTCCGACTGCCCTCCGCTGTCGGAACTTCTTTTTATCTCCGCTCATCCCCCCTCCTTCGGCTGCTGCGCCGGCAACCGGGGGGTCTGTGGTTTAATGGGTGGAAGCGGCCGGTTCGGGGGAGGTCCGATTGCGCTGGTTTCTCGTCGTCTTCTTCCTGGTCTACGGAAGCGCGCACCTCTACGCGCTGCTCAAGGCGAAGTGGGCCCTCGGGTTCGGATGGGGGACGGCGCTGCTCCTGGTCCCGTTTCTCGCGGCGCTTACCTGCGGTCCGCTGATCGTCCACTTCCTCTCCCGGCAGGGCATGGAGGAGGCCGCCCGGGCCGCCTCCTGGGTCGCCTACACCTGGATGGGGCTGCTCTTTCTCTTCCTCTGGATGAACCTGGCCGTAGACGCGGTCAACCTGGCCGCGCGGGCGCTCGGAGCCGTCACCGGCCGGTGGAGCGGAGGATTCCTCGTCGTGGGGCGGAACCCCTTTCTCGGCCTGATCGGCCTCTGTCTCGTCTTCGGGGCTTACTCCTTCTACGAAGCGCAGAACCCCCGGGTCGAGCATCTCCGGATCGTGACCGCGAAGCTCCCGGAATCGACCCCCCGGCTTCGGATCGTGCAGATCTCCGACGTGCACCTGGGGCTGGTGGTACGCCACCGGGCCGCCCGCAGGATCGCCGACATCGCCCGCCGGGCCGGGCCCGACCTCTTCGTTTCCACGGGCGACCTCGTGGACGCGGAGATCAACCACCTGGAGGGGCTCGCGGAGATCCTGCGGGAGACCCGCCCCCGTCTCGGAATGTACGCGGTGACCGGAAACCACGAGTATTACGCCGGGATCGGCCAGGCTCTCGCCTTCACGCAGCGCGCGGGGTTCACCGTCCTGCGTGGGGAGGCGGTGACGATCGGGAACATCCTCCGGATCGCCGGCGTGGACGATCCGACCGGCGCCGCCATGGGGGAGGCGCAAGGGAGGGAGGCGGAGATTTTCGGAGATGCCCCTTCTCCGCTGTTCACTCTCCTGCTCAAGCACCGTCCCCGGCTTGACGAAGGCTCGCGCGGACGGTTCGACCTGCAGCTGTCCGGGCACGCCCACTTCGGCCAGATCTTCCCGTTCCGGCTTCTCGTCCGGATCCCCTACCCGCTCCTGTCGGGCCTGCACCCGATTTCGGGAGGAGGGGCGCTCTATACCAGTCGCGGGACCGGGACCTGGGGGCCGAGGATGCGCTTCCTCTCCCCGCCGGAGATCACGGTCATCGACATCGAGAGGGCCGGCGGAAGCTCCTCCAGAGAGGACCTGCGCGGGGGATAAGCCGCAGGAGGCGCGGAGCGATCGCGGTGCTCCAGTCCCTCCTTCCCGGGAGAAACCAATGGCTTCGCCCCGCGGCCGCCTCCCGGACCGTCCGGAGGAGCCGGGCCGTGTCTCCCTCCGGGAAGTAGAACCGGGGCGCCAGCAGGGATTCGCCGGCCGCGATCCTCCCTTCCTCCAGGGCGATCCGCTCGATCCCCGTGCCCGGGTAGATCCGGATCCCCGCCATGGCCACGACCGCCTTCGGGCCGATCTCGTCCATCCGCCGGACGGTTTCCCGGATCGTCTCCTCCGTCTCCCCCGGCCCCCCGAACAGCAGGGAATGACAGAAGTCGATCCCGGCCTTCCGGCACGCCTCGGAGGCCGCACGGATGTCGTCGACCGTGAACCCTTTCCGCAGCGACTCCAGCATCCTCTCGGACCCGGTATCCGTCCCGAAATCCACCGCCACGCACCCCGCCTCCGCGAGGAGCCGGTAGAGACCCGGGTCGGAGGAGCCCGGCTGGAGATAGCAGGAGAACCTCGCGGGAACGCCCGCGGACAGGATCGCGCGGCATACGGCGGCCATGTGCCTCTCGTCCGCGTTGAACGTGGAGTCGACCAGGAAGAAATCCCTCTTGCCGTGGCGGCGGAACAGGTACTCCATGTCGGCGGCCACCGCTTCCGGCGGCCGGAACCGCATCCCGGAACCTTCCAGGGAAGGGTAGGTGCAGTAGGCGCACTCCCGGGGACAGCCCCTCGCGGTCTGGATGCCGATCGTGCGGTACCGGTCGATGGAGGGAAGGATCCCGTCCGCAATCCTGGGGAACTCCACGCCGGAGAGATCGGGAAGCGTCCCGCGCACGACCGGCCCCTTCGCCCCGCGGAGCAGCCGGGGGAGACCCTCCTCACCGTCCCCCGTCACCCCCCCTTCGGCCCGCAGCAGCTCCATGAGCTCCCCGGGGAAGATGGAGAACCCGGAACCGCCGAGCAGCAGCGGAACCGCCGTGGACGCCCGGATCTCCGCCACGATCCGCACATGTCCGGGGAGGTAGCAGCGGGTGTGGGGATAGGCCGCGTTGTCGACGTTCCGGAGAGAGACCCCCACGAAATCCGGCCGGAACTCCCCGATCCCCCTTCGCAGGGAGGGTCCGGGGTTCCACGCCATCCCGGCATCGAATATCCTCACGGACCATCCCTCGCGCAGGAGAGCGGACGCCGTGTACGCAGGACCGATGGGAAACACCGGTTCGGGGAAGCGCTCCCGGTTGGCGGAGACGAGCAGCACCTTCATTCCGGTATTATCCCCCACTTTTCACGGCCGGATGATTCCCTGCCGATGGTACCCTTTTCCCATGGGGGTTTTCCTGTACGTCACCGACCTGCACGGAGACCGCCGGAAGTACGAGCGCACCTTCGCCCTGGCGGTCGAGACCGGCGCATGGCTGGTGATCAACGGCGGCGACATGCTCCCCCACGGGCGGATGCACGAGGACCAGGAGAGGTTCCTTCGCGAATTCCTCGATCCCCTCTTCGCCCGCTACCAGGCGGCGGGGATCCGGCATTTCGGATTGCCGGCGAACGACGACCTCCGCGCGCACGATCCGCTGTTCGACGGAATCTGCTCGCGGTATCCCCTGGTGGAGAACCTGGCCAGGCGGAAGGTGGCGGCGGGTCCCTACGAGTTCCTCGGATTCGATCTCGTGACCGACTACCCCTTCCGGCTCAAGGACCGCGCCCGGATGGACTCAAAGGAGTTCGTCCTCCCGGTGCAGTTCGGCCGAGGGCTCCTTTCCCGGCCCGGGGGATGGGAGGAGATCGCGGACTGGGAGGCCCACGCGCGGTCGCTTCCCACGATCGGGCAGGAACTGGCGGCGCTTCCCGCGCCCGGCGATCCGGACCGCGCGGTCTACGTGATCCACGGGCCTCCCGCCGGGCTGGGGCTGGACATCGTCCGAGGAGGCCAGCCGGTGGGCTCCTCCGCCACCGCCCGGTTCATCGAAACGGTCCAGCCGCTTCTGACCCTCCACGGACACATCCACGAGTCCCCGGAGGAAAGCGGCGTCTGGCGGGGCCGTCTCGGGAAAACGGTGTGCCTCCAGCCGGGGCAGTCGGCCGCGGGGCTCACCGTGGTCGTGGGGAACCTGGAGAAGATGCGGTTCGAGCGTCGCATCCTCCCGGTCGACTGACGTGGGGGGGGAGCGGACGACACGGCGGACCGGGGTGTCGCGGCGCGCCCACCGGGTCCAGACGCCGATCATCCCGACGGTGGCCGGCTGGATCTCGGAGACGCCGGGGACGATCTCCCTCGGGCAGGGGGTCGTGGGATTCGGCCCGCCCCCCGACGCGCTCCGGGAGATCCCCGGGTTTCTCGAGCGGTTCCCCCACAATCGGTATATCCCGGACGCGGGGCTCCCCGAGCTGCGGAAGGCCTTCGAGGAGAAGCTTCGGGCGGAGAACGGGATCGACGCCCCGTTCGAGCGGCGGATCCTGGTGACCGCCGGGGCCAACCAGGCCTTCCTGAACGCGGTCCTCGTCCTCTGCGACCCGGGGGACGAGGTGATCCTGCTCTCCCCCTACTACTTCAACCACGAGATGGCGGTCGCGCTGGCGAGCGCCCGCACGGTCTGCGTCCCGACCGACGAGGCGTTCCGGCCAAGGCTTCCCGCGATCGAGGCGGCCATCACGCGGAAAACGCGGGCGGTCGTTACGGTCTCCCCGAACAACCCGGCGGGAGTTGTCTATTCCCGCGAGACCCTGGCCGCCGTGAACCGGCTCTGCGCGGAGGGCGGGATCCATCACATCAGCGACGAGGCCTACGAGTACTTCACCTGGGATGGGGCCTCCCACTACTCCCCCGGGTCGGGGGAAAACGGCGCCCACACGATCTCTCTCTTCAGCCTGTCGAAATCGTTCGGGATGGCGAGCTGGCGCGTGGGGTTCCTGGTCGCCCCCGAGCCGCTCCATGACGACCTGATGAAGATCCAGGACACCGTGGTGGTCTGCGGTCCCGCCGTTTCCCAGCAGGTCGCCCTCGGCGCCCTGCGCGCGGGCCGTAGCTATTGCGAAGGGCGTCTGGCCGCCCTCGCGCGAGTCCGTGAGAAGGCGCTGGCCCGCCTCGCGGGCCGTCCGGACCTGCTGACGGTCCCCCCTTCCAGGGGCGCCTTCTATTTCCTCGCGCGGGTGCCCACCTCGATGCCGGCCCTCGATGTCGCGGAGCGGCTGGTCCGGGAGCACCGGGTGGCCGTCATCCCGGGGGAGACCTTCGGCATCGGGGACGGATGCTGCCTTCGGATCTCCTACGGGAGCCTGGACGAGGAAACTGCGGTCGAAGGGATCGACCGCCTGCTTCGCGGGCTGGATTCGATCCTATCCGGGTAAGGGAAGGGGGTCGTCCTCCAGGACGATCCCGTAGAGATTCCCCTCGGGCGGCTTCCCCCGCTTTTCCAGGGAGACCTTGCATTCCTGCCGGGGCGGCCTGTGTTTCCGGTTGTGGGAAACCAGCGCCGTGACGATTTCCCAATCGATCTCCACTCGCTCCGCCATCCTGGTGATCTCCTCGATCGCGGTGCGGTTGTCGAAGGAAACCCGCCGGTAGGGGCGGGGGGAGATGAGGGCGTCGTAGACGTCGCAGACCGCAACGATCTCCAGGAGCCGGTCGTTCAGCCGGATCCCGCGGGGATACCCCGATCCGTCCCTCCGCTCGTGGTGGTCCCTCGCCACCTTCGTGGCGAACCGCTTCGGGTCGGTCAGGTAGTAGCAGAGGAGGACATGGCCCGAAATCGGGTGATGCTCGAGGAGGGTCCGCTCGGAGCGGGTGAGGGGGGTGGTCTTCCTCAGGACCTTCAGAGGCACGGAGATCTTCCCGATGTCGTGGAGCGGCCCCGCCGCCGCCTCCTTCAGGATGTCGCGCCGGTCGTGCCCCAGGTCGCGGGCGAGAAGGCACGAGAGGGAGAAGACCATCAGGATGTGCCGGTAGGTGTAGGAGTCGTTCCGCCGGTAGTACCGCAGCGCCTCCAGGACGGGAACGGGCAGCAGGGTCCGCTCCATCACCGAAAGAACGGCGTTCAACCGCTCCGAGTCGTTGAAGATCACCCGGTAGGCGCTCTGGCGGGTGAAGGTGTGCAGATCCCGCCGGAGCGTTCCGTACTCCAGCAGCGGCATTTCGGGGAAGCGTTGCCCGGCCCCGGAGGCGGCCAGGCGGGACAGGACGGAGTCGGTGATGCGCGTCCCCGCGGGAAGCAGTTCCTTCCCGTCGAGCGTTTTCACCGGGATCCGAAGCGTGAGGGACGCCAACGAGCGATCGCCTCCTGCGGCCGGCCAGGTCGCGGATGCGGCAGCGATGGGAAACCCTACCCGGTTCCGTGTGGTGGACTCCCGCGAGCATCCGCAGGAAAGGATGCCTCCGATGCCCTTGTGCAACACTCTATCGGAACACGGGGTGTTGTCAATCCCGATTGATCCACCAGACCCCGAACCGATGGCCCGGATCCCCTCCATCCACAGGAGGTAGGCGATGACCTTAGAGAACACCGCGAGGTAGAGAAGCACGACCCCCCGACGATGCCACCGGCCGGGTCCGGCGGCGGGCGGATCACTACCAGTCCTTGGTCCCGTGGCAGCCGACCCCGGACTGCGGGGTGCATCTGCCCTCCAGGCGGGTCGGATCCGGATCCTGAACGTAGGACACCACCTTGGTGGTCCCTCCCCCGATCGTCACGGACCCGCGCACCT
>MGPV01000024.1 GCA_001797615.1 Deltaproteobacteria bacterium GWC2_65_14 | reverse complement strand
CCCTCCGCCCCCGGCTCATTCTTTTTATCTCCGCTCATCCCCCCTCCTTCGGCTGGCTCCGCCCTGTAGTGTGCCCCGTCGCGAGGGCGCCCGGGACAGGCTTCGCCGCCTCCTCCTTCGCTGCTCACGCTGCTACAGAGGACAAGTCGGAGGGGGAGGCGGCACAATGGTCTCCTCCTTCGTCCGACGCGGTATACTGGCGCGGATGCACTGTCCCTTTTGCAGAATAGCCTCCATGCGCCGGGTCGTTTCCGGCGAACGGGAGATCGACCGGTGCCTCTCCTGCGGGGCGCTCTGGTTCGATTCCGGGGAGATCCGGGAGCTCACGGAAGGCCGGCTTCCGGCCGGGGAAGGGGAAAGTCCGCCGGATCCTCCCGCGGGGGAGCTGGCCCGGCTGCACCGGCAGGCGGCGTCGACCCCCTGTCCCATGTGCGGGGAACGGCTCGGGGCGGTCGATTTCCAGATGACGGGGGTCCCGGTGCTGGTCTGCCGTGAGTGCCGCGGGATCCTGGCCCCGCGCCGCTCCGCGGGCAGGATCGCCGCCCGGTTCCGATTCCTGCGGGAGCACCGGGAAAAATACGCGGCGCTCGGCGAGTCGCTGGCCGAAGCGGCCATGCGGCGCCAGGCGGCGGGCGGGATCGGAGGGCCCGGCATGGGGATTCCCCTCCCGGTCATCGTCCCGCTCTCGGACACCGGTCCGGAGGTCCGTTCCTTCCCGGTCGTCACCCTCCTGCTGGCGGCCCTGCCGTTCCTGATCACCCTGTTCGCCGGACTGGGGGAGGCTTCCCTTCGCCTCCCCGGCGGGCTTGCCGGTCTTCCGTCCGGGGCGGGATTCCGGGGGATTCCCCCGGAGGCGCTTCTGATCGCCCCCTTCCTCCATGCCGGGCTTCTTCCCCTGGCGGTCGGGATCCTCTTCCTGCTCGTCTTAGGAGACAACGTGGAGGACCGGATGGGATGGCTCCCCTTTCTGCTCCTCTATCTTCTTTGCGGGGCCGTCGCGGGGGCCGCGCACCTCCTTTGGGGAACGACGGGAAACCCGCCCGCCCTCGGCTCGGCGGGAGCCGTCGCCGGGGTGCTCGGCGCCTACCTGGTCTTCTTCCCGGATGTCCCGATCCGGATGTACGGGCTGGGCCGGGTGGTGACCATCCCCGCCTATCTCTTCGCCTGCGTCTGGATCGCCGGGGCGTTTCTCATCGGTCCGGGCCCCTTCATGGATTTCCTGAACCCGGCCCCCCTGTCGCTCGCGGGGAACCTCGCGGGGTTCGGGTCCGGAGTCGCCGGGGCGATCCTCTGGAGAGTCGCGGGAGAGGAAAACCCGACCGGGAACGAGTCGGTTCCCGCTTCATGAGTCCGGCCTCGAGCCCGGGAGGACCCGTCTCCGGGGGATCCTACGTCCCTTTCCGAAGGATCCGCTTGTCGCCGATCCGCAGGGTCACCTTGGCCAGGTCGAAGTGCTCCATCAGGGGGATGATGTACTTGCGCGAAAGCCCCCCGCCGAGCTCCTTGAACTCCGGCACCGTGATCTCCTTCCTCTTCTCCAGGAACGCGACGAGCTGATCCCTGAGACGGGAGACGGCGTCCGGATCGAAATGGAGGTCCTTCACCCGAAGCACCTTCCCGGCCTTGACCAGCCCCTCCAGCGTCTTCTCGAATTCCTTTCTGTCGGGTGGACGCAGGCTGTCCGCAAGTTCCGTCTTCGACAGGGCGGAGAGGCCCGCGCCGCGGACCTTGTCCGCGATCGCCTTCGCAAGGGGCGACGACAGATCCACCGAACGGGGTCGGCGCTCCGGAAGGAAGTGGAGCTCCCCCGCTTTTCCGAGCTCCTTCCTTCCCGAAAACGCCAGCGCCAGCAGCTCCATGTCCGGGGGAACCGGAAAGGCCGCGGCGACCTCCTCCCGGGGGAACCCTTCCCGGTCGGGGAACCGGTCGTGAAGGAGCGAGAGGGCGCGAATCCCCTCGGCCGCCGCCTGCTCCACCGCTTTGGTGTGCCAGAAGCGCCGGCCGCCCGCGTTTCCGCGAAGGCCTCCCGCGGAGAGAAGCCGTTCGATCCCGGCCTCTGCCGCCTCGGGGCCGGTTCCCGCGATGACGGCGGCCTCCGTTTTCCCCAGTCCGACGCGGCCCGCCTCCTCCGCCGCGGCCAGGATCCGCTCCTCCGGCACGGAGGAGCGGAGGCGCGGAAGCGCCTCCGGAATCTCATTCGCCGTCCCTTTCCGTCGCGGGGGAGGGCAGGGGGAAAGGACGGCCCCTCCGCCGATCGTGTAGCCGAAGTTCTCCAGCGGGGCGAACCCCCGCAGGATGAACCGGTCCCCGCCCCCGAGGATATGCTCCTCCTCGAGCTCGATCCGGGCGTACCCCGAGCCGCCCGGGGGGATCCCGGCGGTCCCGTAGAGGAACACCCTCCCGAGGCAGGAGAAGGTCCCCGCGTGGAAGGAGACCCGGGCCCGGCTCCGCAGCGGTTTCGGGACGAGAGGCAGGTACTCGAGGAAGGCGTCGACCGCCTTCGTGGGGGCGAAGGTTCCGGGATGGCAGAGGACCGCCCCCCGCGGCACGCTCTCCTTCTCCAGCCCCTGGAGATTCACCGCCGTGCGGGTCCCCGCCGTGGAGTGAGCGGCCGGCCCGCCGTGGACCTGGAGCCCGCGGACCTTCGCCGATTCCCCGCCGGGGAGCACCTGCACCTCGTCTCCCGACCGCACCGTCCCCCCGACGACGGTACCGGTCACCACCGTTCCGAACCCCTTCATGGTGAAGGAACGGTCGACGGGGAGGCGGAAGAAGAGGGAGGGATCCTTTCCCGGGACGGCGGAGGCGATCCGGTCGAGCTCGGAAACCAGCCGGGGAAGCCCCTCGCCGGTCACCGAGGAGACCGGGACGATCGGGGCGTCCTCGAGGAAGGTCCCCCGCACGAAGGAGCGAACCTCCTCCTCCTGGAGGGCCGCCCAGTCGGGGTCGACCTTGTCGCGCTTGGTGAGCGCCACCAGCCCCCCCCGGATCGCGAGGAGGCGGCAGATGTCGAGGTGCTCGCGCGTCTGCGGCATCACCCCCTCGTCCGCCGCGATCACGAGCATCACGATGTCGATCCCGGCCGCTCCCGCCACCATGGTCCGGACGAATCTCTCGTGCCCCGGGACGTCGACGATCCCGGCGAGGATCCCGGAGGGGAGGGAAAGCCGGGCGAACCCCAGCTCGATCGTGATTCCCCGCTCCTTCTCCTCCTTGAGCCGGTCCGGGTCGGTGCCGGTCAGCGCGCGCACGAGGGCGCTCTTCCCGTGGTCGATGTGCCCCGCCGTCCCGACGATCACCTTTCCGGACATGGAAGTATCTTACCCGGATTCCCCGGATGCGGTACCATGGGAAGAACATGGGAGAGGTCTCACCGCGGGAATCGGTCTTCGGGTATACGGGGCCGGCGGCGAAGGCAGCGGCCGTCGCGGTCCTCCTGCTCGGCATCACTGTGCTTCTCCAGGTCTTTCCCGAGAGGATCGAGGCCGCGCAGGGCTCCCGGGAACTGGTCCGAAAGCTCTATTTCCTCCCCATTCTCCTCGCTTCTTCCTGGTTCACCGGCCGGGGGGCGGCCGCCGCCGTCGCCGTGGCGACGGTGGCATGCCTCGGGCTATTCGGCGATGGATGGCCTGCCGGGATCGAGGAACAGATCGGCCGCGTGGGCGAGGTCGGGGTCTTCTGGCTGGTCGGATCGCTCTCGGCGAACTTCTTCGAGCGGCAGCGGAAGCATTTCCTCGAGGTCGAATCGGCGAACGAGAACACCCTGGTCGCGCTGGCCTCGGCGCTGGACATGCGGGAGCACAACACCGGGGTCCACTCGCTGCGCGTGGCCGACTATACGATCCGCCTCGCGACGGAGATGGGGATCCGGGACGCCGGAGAGCTCGACATCCTGTGGCGGGCGGCCCTTCTGCACGACGTGGGAAAGATCGGCATCCCCGACGACGTCCTCCTCAAGCCCGGGGCGCTTTCCGCGAGCGAGTGGGAGACGATGCGGCGGCACCCGGAGATCGGCCACCGGATGCTCGGGAAGATCCCGTTCCTGAAGGAGGCGTCGGAGATCGTCTTGTGCCACCATGAGCGGTTCGACGGCTCCGGCTACCCCAGGGGGCTTGCGGGGGAAGAGATCCCCCTCGGGGCGCGGATCTTTACCGTGGTCGACGTCTACGACGCCCTGACGACCGAACGGGCCTACCACAGCGCCGCCTTTCACGCGGAAGGGGTCGAAGAGCTTCGGTCCGGCGCAGGAAGCCGTTTCGACCCGGAGGTGGTGGCCGCATTCGAGCGGGTCCCCTTCGAGGAGTGGGCGGAGATTGCGCGGAAGAACCAGACGGTTCTCCTTCGCGCGCAGGAGGCGGAGCCCCCCCGGGTGAAGGAACCTGCCATGGTCCCGGGATCTCCGCCCGCCGGATGAGCGGAGGACGGTCGCGCACCGGGATGCCGCGCCGGATCCCGATCGAGGACCGGATCGACCTCCATGCCTTTTCCCCGGCGGAGGTCCGGAGCCTTGTCGGCGATTACCTGGAGGAGGCGGCGGAGAAGGGTTTCCGGCAGGTCCGGATCATCCACGGGCAGGGGACCGGCGCCCAGCGGCGGATCGTCCGGTCGGTCCTTTCGAACCACCCGCGGGTGGAAGGATACGCGGACGCCCCGCCGGAGGCGGGGGGATGGGGAGCCACCGTCGTGCGGCTCCGCGATCCGGGGGAACCTACTTCCGGAGGGTGATCTCGAGCCGGTTCGCGCTCTTGACCAGGGCGTTGTCCCTCTTCATGACCGGATCCTTGGAGAGGCCGTTTTTGACCAGGGAGAGCACGGCGGCGTGGAGCGGCGTCTGCGGCTTGTCCGGAAGCCGGTAGTCGACCCAGAGCCCGTCCTTTTTCGACTCCACGAGCCCGGCGTCCGACAGGGTCTTCAGGTGATGGGACACGTTGGGCTGGGACCCTTTGAGGACATACTGGATTTCGCAGACGCACAGGGGGCGCTGCTCGAGTATTTTCAGGATCCGAAGGCGCGTTTCGTCCGAAAGCGCCTTGAAGACCTTGGCGGATTGTTTCACATCCCCACCCCCCCGGGTATTAGTATAGGATATTCCGCGCCCGGCGTTAAGGTCAAGGTACGGAAAGGGGGATAACCCCGGGGAGGAGAATGCCGTGGCACGGCGCAAGGGGAAAAAAGGCGGCGGTCCGCTTCCCCGGATGAAGGTGCTCTTCCTGTGCACCGGGAACGCCTGCCGCAGCCAGATGGCGGAAGGGTGGGCCCGGGCGCTGAAATCGGACCGGTTCGAGGCCTTCTCGGCCGGGGTCGCGCCCTGCTACGTCCATCCGATGGCGATCGAGGCGATGGCGGAGGCGGGGGTGGACATCTCCGGGCACTATTCCAAGCATGCGGAGGATCTGGAGGGGATCCGGTTCGACTACGTCGTGACGCTGTG
>MGPV01000023.1:65730-65960 GCA_001797615.1 Deltaproteobacteria bacterium GWC2_65_14 | reverse complement strand
GACCATCATACCCCTCCCGCACCGGGAACGCCCGCTCCCGTCTCGACGGGGCGCCCGGAGACGGCTTCGCCGCCTCGGAGGGGGGACCCTGGCTCGCGCTGCGGGTCCCCGGACGGCGCGTGACGCAACTGCAGGCGCCGTCGGGACGGGGCGCCCCGTGGGCGAAGCCGGCCGAAGGAGGGGGAATGAGCGGAGATAAAAAGGATTGAGCCGGGGGCGGAGGGCGGTCG
>MGPV01000023.1:46513-65639 GCA_001797615.1 Deltaproteobacteria bacterium GWC2_65_14 | reverse complement strand
CTCGGGACGGGGCGCCCTGTGGGCGAAGCCAGCCGAAGGAGGGGGGATGAGCGGAGATAAAAGGAATGATCCGCGGGCGGAGGGCGGTCGAAGCGAAGCCCCCTTCCGAGGCGGCGAAGCACATGATGCGCCCCCCGCGAGCCAGGGTCCCCGGTTCACGGCGCGGGGCGGAAAAAATCCGCCCTGCCGCGGAGGCAGGGCGGAATCGGAAGCGGGCAGGACCGGGTCGTCCCTACGAGAGGATATCCAGGTCGCTGAAGAAGTAGCGGATCTCCGTCGCCGCGGTCTCCGGCGCATCCGAGCCGTGGACGATGTTCTGCTCCACGTGCGATGCGAAGTCCGCCCGGATCGTCCCCGGGTCGGCCTTCTTCGGGTCGGTGGCCCCCATGAGGGCGCGGTTCCGTGCGATGACGTCCACCCCCTCGAGCACCATCGCCACGATGGGCCCCGAGGACATGAAGTCGGTCAGGGAGGCGAAAAAGGGGCGCTCGCGGTGCACCGCGTAGAACCCTTCCGCCTCCCGCTTCGTGAGGGAGAGCATCCGCATCGCGACGATCCGGATCCCCTCCTTCTCGAACCGCCGGATCACCTCCCCCAAGACCCCCTTCCGGACGCCGTCCGGCTTGACGATCGAGAGGGTGCGCTGCGTCCTCCCGGGCTGGTGGTGCATCCTCAGTTCATCCGCGCCTTGGCCAGGTCGAAGCCGGCCTTCAGCGCCTTCCTGTTCATCTCCTCGGTCCCCTTCGGGACGCGGTGAAGCACCGCCTTCTCGATCGACTCGTAGCTCACCTGGCCGGTGATCGCCGCGATCGCCCCGATCGCGACGATGTTCGCGACGAACGACTTGCCGATCTCCTCGGCGGCGGTCCGGATGATCGGCAGCTTGATCACCTTGAAGGTCCCCTTCGGGATCTCCCGGACGAAGTCCTCGTCCACGAGGAGGGTGCCGTCGCTCTTGACGTCCTTGTAGTACTTCGTGCAGGACTCCTGCGTGAGGGAGAGCTGCAGGTCGATCGCGGTGGCCTTCGGGAAGTCGATCACCTCGTCCGAGATAATCACCTCGGACTTGGAGGCCCCGCCGCGCGCCTCGGGCCCGTAGGACTGGCTCTGGACCGCGTTCTTTTTATCGTAGATCGTCGCCGCCTCGGCGAAGATGACCCCGGCGAGGATCAACCCCTGCCCCCCGGACCCGGAGAAACGGATCTCGTACCGGCTCATGGCGCCTCAGGCCCTCCCCTCTTTCGGTTTTTTCAGCCGCTCGACCAACCCGTAGTAGGTTTCGCAATACTCCGGCGCCTCTTTCTTGAAAAGCACGCCGGTGGGGAACTTCCCGGCGGTCTTCTCGGGAGGCAGCTTCTCGAAGGCCGTGAGGGGGAGCGCCTTGTCCTTCATCCAGAGCAGCATGTCGGTGGGGCTTTTGAACTTGTTCCGCCGCCCGTGGGTCGTGGGGCAGGCGTTGATGATCTCGAGCACCGACAGCCCCTTGTGCTGGATGGCGCCCACGATCAGCTTGTCCAGCGGCGCGGCATGATAGGCGGTCCCGCGGCCGACCCAGGTCGCCCCGGCCCCCTTGGCCAGCTCGGGGATGTTGAACGAGGGGTCGATGTTCCCGTACGGCATCGTCGTGGCGAGGTGTTCCGAGGGAGTCGTCGGGGAGTGCTGCCCGCCGGTCATCCCGTAGATGAAGTTGTTGAAGACCAGGACGGTGATGTCGATGTTGCGCCGGCAGGCGTGGATGAAGTGGTTCCCCCCGATCGCCGTGGCGTCGCCGTCTCCGCTGACCACCATGACATGCTTGTCCGGCCGGGCCATCTTGAGCCCCGTGGCGAAGGGGAGGGCCCGGCCGTGGGTGGTGTGGAGCGTGTTGAAGTCCACGTATCCCGGCAGCCGGGAGGCGCATCCGATCCCGGACACCATGGCGATGTCGTCCTTGGGGATCTTCAGCGATTCGATCGCCCGCAGGAGCGACTTGAAGACGATCCCGTAGGTGCAGCCGGGGCACCAGATGTGGGGCAACTTCCCGCCCCGGATATACTGATCGTAATTGAAGGCCATCTACCGAACCTCCTTCACTTTTTCCAGGATCTGGGCGGGGGTGATCGGGTCGCCGTCCACCCGGTAGATCCCCTCCACCCGGCACCGGCCCTTCGCGCAGCGCTCCACCTCGTAGATGATCTGCCCGAGGGAGAGCTCCGGGACGACGATCGCCTTCACGCGGGAGGAGAGCGCGGCCACCTCCTCCTCGGGAAACGGCCAGATGGTCAGAGGGCGGAAGAGGCCCGCCTTGATCCCTTCCTTCCGGGCCATCTGGACCGCGGTCTTCCCCGACCGGCCGGACACCCCGTAGGCGAAGACCGCGACCTCGGCGTCCTCGGTCAGGTACTCGGCATACCGGATGATCTCCTTGCGGTTCGCCTCCACCTTCCGCATCAGGCGAAGCTCGTCGGTGTGGATCCTCGGGGAGGCGTTCACCGGAAAGCCGTCCGGCCCGTGGTTGAGCCCCGTGACGTGGTACCGGTACCCCTCGAAGAAGTTCGCCATCGGGGGAACGTCCCCCGCGCGGTCGTCGTACGGGAGGTAGTCGGCCGGGGCGCAGGTCGGCTTCGCGCGGTCCTCTACGGGAAGGACCCCCGGATCGGGGATCTCGATCCGCTCCCGCATGTGCCCGACGATCTCGTCGAAGGCGATGATGACCGGGGTGCGGTACCTCTCCGCGAGGTTGAAGGCCCGCACCGTCTCGCTGAAGACCTCCTGCACGTAGGCCGGGGTGAGGCAGATGGTCGGGTGATCCCCGTGGGTCCCCCACCGGCACTGCATGATGTCGCTCTGTCCGGGGCCGGTGGGGACGCCGGTCGAGGGTCCCCCCCGCATCACGTTCACGATGACGCAGGGCACCTCGGTCAGCGCCGCGAACCCGATGTTCTCCTGCTTGAGGGAGAACCCGGGGCCGGAGGTCGCCGTGAGCACCTTCCTGCCCGCGAGCGATCCCCCGATCACCGCCGCCATCGCCGCGATCTCGTCCTCCATCTGGATGAACGCGCCCCCCCGGAGGGGAAGGCGCCTGGCCAGGTATTCCGCCACTTCCGTGGAGGGGGTGATCGGATACCCGGCGAAGAAGGTGCACCCGGCGTAAAGCGCCCCCTCCGCGCAGGCTTCGTTTCCTTGGAGCAGCTTGATCGTACCCACCGTATGGTCTCCTTTGCGGGTTGGTTGCCGCGCTACTTCTTTTCCACGAAGATGGCGAAGTCCGGGCAGCGCAGCTCGCACGCCATGCAGATCGTGCACTTGTCGATGTCGACCACCTTCACCGTGAACATATCCATCCCGAGGACCTGCGTGGGGCAGAGCTTCACGCAGATCTCGCACCCCTTGCAGAAGCGGGGGATGATGCTGATCTTGACTTTCTCGTTCTCCGTCGCCTCGATCTTCTCCACTACCTGCTCGTTCACCATTTCGTTCGTCCCTTCCTTTAATGGACTTTCCCGCCGAGCCGCTTCGCCAGCGTGATCCCGAGATCGGAGGGCGCCTCGGAGACCGAGATCCCCGCTGCGCGGAAGGCCTCGACCTTCTCCGCGGCCGTCCCCTTCCCCCCGGAGATGATGGCGCCGGCATGCCCCATCCGCTTTCCCTTCGGGGCGGTCTGCCCCGCCACGAAGCCGACGACCGGCTTGGTCATGTTCGCCTTCACGAAGGCCGCCGCCTCCTCCTCCGCCGTGCCGCCGATCTCCCCGATCAGGATGACCGCCTCGGTTTTGGGGTCGGCCTCGAACGCCGCGAGCACGTCGATGAAGTTCGTCCCGTTCACCGGGTCGCCGCCGATCCCCACGCAGGTGGACTGCCCCATCCCGAGGGTGGTCACCTGGTGGACCGCCTCGTAGGTGAGCGTCCCGGAGCGGGAGACGATCCCGACGGTGCCGGGCTTGTGGATATAGCCGGGCATGATCCCGATCTTGCACTCCCCGGGGGTGATGATCCCCGGGCAGTTCGGCCCGATGAGGCGCGGCTTCTTCCCCTCCATGAACCGCCGGATCCTCACCATATCGAGGATCGGGATCCCTTCGGTGATGCAGACGACGACGTCGATCCCGGCGTCGACCGCCTCGGCGATCGCGTCGGCCGCGAACCCCGGAGGAACGTAGATGACCGTGGCGTTCGCCCCGGTCGCCTTGACCGCGTCGGCCACCGTGTGGAACACGGGGACCCCCTCGACCTTCGATCCGGCCTTCCCGGGGGTGACCCCCCCGACGATCCTCGTGCCGTATTCCAGCATCTGCTTGGTGTGGAAGGCCCCCACCGAGCCGGTGATCCCCTGGACGAGAAGCTTCGTGTTCTTGTCGACCCAGATGCTCATGTCGCCCCCCCCTACTTCGCCTGGCCGGCGGCGGCCACGACTTTCTGCGCCGCGTCCTTCATGTCGCCGGCCGAGATGATGTTCAGCTTCGACGCGGCGAGGATCTCCTTCCCCTTTCCCACGTTCGTCCCCTCCAGCCGCACCACCAGGGGAACCTGGAGACCGAGCGTCTTCGCCGCGGCGACCACCCCCTCCGCGATCACGTCGCACCGCATGATCCCTCCGAAGATGTTCACCAGGATCGCCTTCACCTTCGGGTCGGACAGGATGAGGCGGAAGGCGTTGGTCACCTGCTCGGCGTTCGCACCGCCTCCCACGTCGAGGAAGTTCGCCGGAGAGCCGCCCACCATCTTGATCATGTCCATCGTCGCCATGGCCAGCCCGGCTCCGTTCACCATGCAGCCGATGTTTCCGTCCAGGCTGATGTAGGTGAGGTCGAACTTGGAGGCCTCGGTCTCGGTCGGGTCCTCCTCGTCGAAGTCCCGCATCGCCTGGATCTCCTTGTGGCGGAAGAGGCCGTTGCCGTCGAAGTTCATCTTCGCGTCGAGGGCGATCACGTCGCCCTCCTCGGTCAGCACCAGCGGGTTGATCTCCGCCAGGGAGCAGTCGGTGTCCACGAAGGCGTTGTAGAGGGCGGTCATGAACCGGACCGCCTTCCCGGTCAGCTCCGGCGGGATCCCCAGCCCGAAGGCCAGCTTTCGCGCCTGGTAGGGGAGAAGGCCGACCGCCGGGTCGACATGCTCCTTGAGGATCTTCTCGGGCGTCTTCGCGGCGACCGTCTCGATCTCCATCCCCCCCTCGGTGGAGGCCATCATCACCACCCGGTTGACCGCCCGGTCGACGACCATCCCGAGGTAGAGCTCCTTCCGGATCCGCCCAGCCTGCTCGACGAGGACCCGCTTGACCTTCTTCCCCTGGGGCCCGGTCTGATGGGTCACCAGGGTCATCCCGATGATCTGCCTGGCAACCTCCCGCGCCTCGTCCGGAGTCTTCGCCAGCTTCACCCCGCCGCCCTTCCCCCGCCCCCCCGCGTGGATCTGCGCCTTCACGACGACCGCCGTCCCGAACTCCTTGGCAATCGCCTCGGCCTCGGAGGGGGTGTCGGCCACCTTGGCCCTGGGAACGGCCACCCCGTACTTGGCCAGAACGGACTTGGCCTGGTATTCGTGGATGTTCATGCCTCTTGGCTCCTCCCGGTTGGAATAGGATGCGTGCGGGGCCATCCACCGGCCCCGGAAAACAAAAAAGCGGAGGCTGCCCATCCCCGGGCCAGCACCCCGGCATCGTCTTTCCCTAAAAACCCCCCGATTCGGTCGCAACGCGAAATTATATCCCGAACGTCACGGGACGGAAAGTCCTCCTTCAGAAGCCGAGCCGGTCCACCGCCTCGCACAGGGTCCTCACCTCGTCGGCGGACCTCTTCAGCGCTGCCGTCTCCTCCGCGGAAAGATGGAACTTCACGACCTCCTCGACGCCGCCCGACCCGAGCTTCGCCGGCAGCCCGACGAAGAGCCCGTCGCACCCCTCGTACTTCCCGGTCGAGAGGACCGCGCAGGGGAGGATCATCTTCTTGTCCAGGAGGATCGACTCGCACATCTGGGCCGCGGCCGCCGAGGGGGCGTAGTAGGCGGAGCCGGTCTTCAGCAGCGCCACGATCTCCCCGCCCCCCTTCCGCGTCCGCTCGACGATCGCCTCGAGCTTCGGCTTCGGGATCAGGTCCTCCACCGGAATCCCGGCCACCGTGGTGTACCGGGTGGAAGGGACCATCGTGTCCCCGTGCCCCCCGAGGACGAAGGCGGTGATGTCGGTCACCGAGACGTCGAGCTCCATGGCGATGAACGCCCGGAAGCGGGCCGAGTCGAGGATCCCGGCCATACCCATCACCCGGTTCGCCGGAAATCCGCTCTGTTTGTGGGCCACGTAGGTCATGGCGTCGAGAGGGTTCGAGACGACGAGGATCATCGCCTCGGGGGATTTCCCGGCCGCCTTCAGGGTGACATCCTTGACGATCCCCGCGTTCACCTTCAGCAGGTCGTCCCGGCTCATCCCCGGCCTGCGGGGAAGCCCGGAAGTGATCACGATGATGTCGGACCCGGCGGTGTCCTCGTAGCCGTTCGTGCCGATCACCCTCGAGGCGAACCCGCTCACCGGCCCCGACTGCTGGATGTCCAGCGCCTTTCCCTGCGGCATCCCCTCCACGATGTCGACCAGCACGACGTCGCAGAAGCCCCTCTCCGCCAGCCGCTGGGCGGTGGTCGCCCCGACGTTCCCGGCCCCGATCACCGTGACCTTCTTTCGGCCCATCCGGTTCCTCCAAGAGCGCGCTCCGGAGGGGGTCGCCTCCCCCGGATCGCCTGCGCCTACCCGGGGGCGAACCCGGAGCTCTTCCTTCTACCCCCCCGATCCCTTCGGCCCTCCTCCGCGTTCCGCCCCATGTGCCCGAACATCCTGTTCCTGTCGTCCTTGGGCGGAACCAGGTTCCTGAACAGGAGCAAAGTCCCCTCCGTGGGCATATCGTTCGGGATGATCGGAACGGATGGGGAAAAGTTCCTCCCCCGAGCCCGGCATACAGTATACAACGGCCCTGGGGATGTCAAGGAAAAACAGGGGGATTTCGGGAATCGACCGCCGGGCGCCCCGGATTGCGGAACGGAATGCGATTTTCCTGCATCTATCGATCAGAGAACTGCATAAACCCCTGTACCCCCGGGGATCCGCTGTGGTACCGTACAGTTATACCCGCAACTGCCGTCTCACCGAATGGACGCAATCCATATCACTTCCCACAGGAGGGAGGCCTATGAACCGGATATGCAAGGCTCTACTCGTTCTGCTCCTGCCGGTGTTTCTGGCCGCAGGGTGCACCTCCGCCGCCGCGCTTAAAAACGCGAAAACCGACTTCGCCAAGGCGAAAGCGGCAGGCGCGGAGACCAAGGCGCCGTACGAATACTACCAGGCCGAGGCCTACCTGGATCTCGCCAACCACGAACGGGCGGAAGGGGACCGTGCCGGCGTCCGTGATTTCTCGGCCAAATCGCAGAAATTTTCCGCCGAGGCGCTCCAGAAGACGGGGGGAGGGGCGAAATGAGGAACCGAAACCTTCTTCTGTTGGCCGCGTTCGGCCTGTCCGTCTCCTTGGCGGCGGGATGCGGCGTGAAGCAGTTGACCAGGAGCGAGATGGACCGGGCGGATGCAATCGCGGCCAAGATCGCACAGGCCGAGAAGATGGACGCGCGGGACTGCGCACCGAAGGAACTGGCGGCCGCGTACGCGGAACTCGACCATGCCCGGCATGAGGCGGCCGAGAAGTACTTTGCGGCCGCGGACAAGGCCGCGGACGTCCTTCTGGCGAAGACCAGACCCTGCTGGGAGGCCAAGCAGCCCAAACCGGCACCGCCTGCTGCGCCGGCTCCGCCTCCTGCGCCGGCACCGCCTGCTGCGCCGGCTCCGGCCCCCGCTCCCACGACCATTCAGGAGCAGCCGGTCGGATTCGGGAACATCCACTTCGACTACGACAAGTCGTTCATCCGGGACGACGCGAAACCGATCCTGGGGAAGGTCGCCGAGTACCTGAAGAAGAACCCCGGCGCCAAGCTCCAGATCGAGGGACATTGCGACGAGCGCGGCACCTCGGAGTACAACATGGCGCTCGGCGAGCGGCGTGCGAGCGCCGCGTCGAAGTACCTGAAGAACCTCGGGATCGCCGGGAACCGGCTCTCCACGATCAGCTACGGCGAGGAGAGGCCGCACGACCCGGGGCACACCGAGGATGCCTGGGCGAAAAACCGCCGGGCGGTCTTCGTGGTGAAGTAGACCGGGACCCTTCCGGGTTCCCGGAGCCGGGGGGACGAGATGTCCCCCCGGTTTTTTTATCCCTTCTTTTCCTTTTCCGGATTCGCCAGCCGGATGTGGAGCTCCCGGAGCTGCCCGGGGTCCACCGGAGAGGGGGCGTCCGTCATCAGGCAGGTCGCCTTCTGCGTCTTGGGGAAGGCGATGACGTCGCGCAGGGAGCGGGCGCCGGAAAGGAGCATCGCGAGCCTGTCCAGCCCGAAGGCGATCCCGCCGTGGGGCGGCGCCCCGAATTCGAGGGCCTCCAGGAGGAACCCGAACTTCCGTCGGGCCTCGTCCGGCCCGATGTCCAGCAGCCGGAACATCCTCGACTGGACATCCTGGCGATGGATCCGGATGCTCCCGCCGCCGATCTCCGACCCGTTCAGCACCATGTCGTAGGCCTTCGCCCGGGCCTTCCCCGGGTCCGAGTCCAGGAGCGGCAGGTCCTCGTCCAGGGGAGCGGTGAAGGGATGGTGCATCGCTACGAACCGCTTCTCCTCCTTGTCCCAGTCGAGGAGCGGGAAGTCGATCACCCAGAGGAAGTCGTACCGGTCCCCGGCTATAAGATCCAGCTTCTCCCCGAGGTGGAGCCGCAGCCGACCCAGGGAGTCGCAGGCGGTCCGGGTTTCGTCCGCCACCATCAGGACCAGGTCGCCGTCCGAGGCCCCGCTCTTCCGCCGGATCGCCTCCACCTGCTCCGCCCCGAAATGCTTCGCCATGGGGGAGGAGAGCCCCCCCTCCGCCGCCTTCCACCAGGCCAGCCCCCGGGCTCCCCCGATCTTCGCGACCTCCTCGAAGGCGGCCAGCTCCGACCGGCTCGCCGCCGCGAGTCCGGGGACCGTGATCCCGCGGATGACCCCCCCCTTCTCGGCGACGTCCCGGAAGACGCGGAACTCCGTGTTCCGAAGCTCCGCGGTGTAGTCGGCGATCTCCATGCCGAAACGGGTGTCGGGCTTGTCCACGCCGAAGCGGTCCATCGCCTCCCGGTAGGAGATCCGGGGAAAGGGGCGGACGGCCTCGACCCCCGCCACGTCCCGGAAGATCCGGGCCATCAGCCCTTCCATCATCGAAAAGATATCTTCCCGGTCGACGAAGGACATCTCCACGTCGATCTGGGTGAACTCCGGCTGCCGGTCGGCCCGCAGGTCCTCGTCCCGGAAGCACTTGACGATCTGGGCGTAGCGGTCGTAGCCGGCGACCATCAGGATCTGCTTGAAGAGCTGGGGCGACTGCGGAAGCGCGAAGAACATCCCCGGGGAGACGCGGGAGGGAACGAGATAGTCCCTCGCCCCCTCCGGGGTGCTCTTCGTCAGGACCGGCGTTTCCACCTCGATGAATCCGTTCTCGAAGAAGTAGTCGCGGGTCGAGCGGGCGAGGAGCGACCTCCGGAGAAAGCTCTGCTGGACCTCGAGCCGCCGGAGGTCGAGGTACCGGTATTTCAGGCGGACAGCCTCCGCCACGTCGGTGTCGTCCTCCATGGAAAACGGGAGCGGCTTCGACTCGTTCAGGATCGCGAGGGAGGAGGCGGCCACCTCGATCTCCCCGGTGGGAAGCCCAGGGTTTTCCGTGCCGGGCGGGCGGCTCCGGACGAACCCCCGGACGGAGAGGACATACTCGACGCGCAGGGCATCGGCCTTGGCGTGGGCTTCCGGGAAGTCCCCCGGGTTGAACACCACCTGGACGATCCCCTCCCGGTCCCGAAGGTCTACGAAGACCAGGCCGCCGTGGTCCCTGCGGCGGTGCACCCACCCGCAGAGGACGACCTCCCCGCCGATATGCTCCGGCCGGACCTGCCCGCAGTAGATCGTCCGCTTGTGCTCCGGCAGAAACGGTTCCACCGTCATCCCTCCCTCTTCAGGCTCCCCAGACGCCGCATCGCGTCTTCACGGGACAGCTCTTCCTGCGCCCCCGCCGCCATGTCCCGGAAGACTACCCCCCCGCGGGCCTCCTCGTCCTCCCCGAAGACGACCACGAACCGCGCCCCCGCCTTCCCGGCCCGTCGGAACTGGCTCTTGACGCTCCGGCACTCGTAGTCGAGGTCCGCCGTGAGCCCCATCCCGGCCAGCGTCATCCTCCAGCGGAACGCCTGCGGGAGGAACCGGGAGCCGGAGGTGACGAGGAATACGTCCGCCGCCGGGCGGGACTCCTCCTGCTTCCCCAGAAGCATGACCAGCCGCTCGACCCCGATCGCGAACCCGATCGCGGGGATCGGCTCCTTCCCGCCCAGGATCTCCGCCAGTCCGTCGTACCGCCCCCCGGCAGCCACGGTGTTCTGGGCCCCCATCCCCGGGATGACGAATTCGAAGGTCGTCCTCCGGTAATAATCCAGGCCGCGGACCATCCGCGGGTTCCGGGAAAAGGGGATCCCCGAATCACGAAGCGCCGCCTCGACCGACCCGAAGTGCTCCCTGCAGGACCCGCAGAGCGAATCCAGCGCCGACGGCGCCTCCGCCGTGGCTTCCACGCACCGGTCCGCCTTGCAGTCCAGCACCCTCAGCGGGTTCTGCACGCGCCGTCGGCGGCAGTCGTCGCACAGCATCCCCTCGCGGGAGGCCAGATATGCGGAGAGCTCCCGGTGGTAGGCGGGACGGCAGGCGGGGTCGCCCAGGGAGTTGATCTCCAGGGAGACTCCCGCAAGCCCCACCCCCGTCAGGAAGGCGGACAGGAAGCCCAGCACCTCCGCGTCGGCGTACGGGGAGTCGGTGCCGAACAGCTCGGCCCCGAACTGGTGAAACTGCCGCAGCCTCCCCTTCTGGGGGCGCTCGTGCCGGAACATCGGCCCCAGGTAGTAGAGGCGGACGGGCCACTCGCCCAGCTCCGCCCGACCCGCCAGGATCGCCCGGACTACGGGAGCGGTCCCCTCGGGACGCAGGGTGAGCATCTCTCCGGAGCGATCGGCGAACGTGTACATCTCCTTCTCCACGATGTCGGTGCTCTCCCCCACCGACCGGGCGAAGAGATCGGTCCTCTCCAATATCGGGGTCCGGATCTCGGAGAAACCGTACCGCTCGGCATGTCCCCGGAAGGCCCCCTCGAGGGCGGTCCATCTGCGGGACGCGGGGGGAAGGAGGTCCTTCATCCCCCGGACGGAAGGAATCGTCATGGGACGTTCTGCGCGCCGGCGAGGTACACCACGTTGCGGGTGGAATCCTTTCCCCGGTACATCGCCTGGTCGGCCAGGATCAGCAGGTGCTGTTTGGTCAGCGCATGCTCGGGGAAGGCGGCGATGCCGATCGATATCGTCAGTCGGATGTCGAGCCCGAGCTCGCTTCCGAACGCCTTCTCCTCGACCATCTTCCGCATCCGCTCGGCCACGACCAGGGCCTCCTCGGCCCTCGTCTCCACGAGGAGCACCACGAACTCGTCCCCGCCGTAGCGAACCACCGTGTCCGTTTCACGGACGCACTGGTGCAGGACGTTCCCCGCCTCCACCAGGACCCTGGTGCCGACCAGGTGCCCGTGGCTGTCGTTCACGCGCTTGAAGAAATCCAGGTCCATGAAGAGGACGGAAAAGAAGTTCCGGTACCGCTCCGACCGCTTCAGCTCGCGGTCCAGCACCACGTTCAGGTAGCGGCTGTTGTAGAGCTTCGTGAGGTCGTCGATGTAGATCAGGTTGTGGGTCTGGGCACCCCGCTCCGCGTTCAGCAGGGAGAAGCGGACCTGCCGGGAGAAGAAGTTCAGGAGGGTGCTGCTCAGGACGTCGGGCCCGGGGACTCCCCGGATCGCGAGGACGGCGTACATGCTTGATCCGGGGGTGAGGTCGAACCGGATCGTGAAGAGCGTTCGGCAGTCCCCGAGGATCGAGGCGACATCCTTCCCCAGCTTCCCCAGGCTTTCGGCGGAGATCACGGAAGGCGACGACGTCGCCGCGTTCACGACCCCCGCCCCGCACTGGAGGAGGAAGACCCCCCCGGCCGAGTCCTCGGAAAGACCGGTGGAGGCCACGATGGAAAACCCCGGTCCCCTCCCTTTCTGCTCCCGGAAGAGGATCCCGAAGGTGGCTCCGAGCGATTCCTTGTAGAGCTCGATGACCGTGTACGAGAGCAGGTCCATGTCGGTCGTGGTGATGACGGGAAAACAGAAGTCGAACAGTTCGTCCAGCGACATCTTCCGGAGGAGGCCGTATCCCTGGAACAGGTACTTCTCCACCGTGGGAAGGAGCTCGCGCTCCAGGTTCTCCTCGAAGATGATCTCCGACGCCCCGCCTTTCAGGGCGCCCAGGACGGACGGCCCCCCCTTCTTCGGAAGGACGAGGACCAGGGGGGTCTTGGGGGCCAGCGCGAGCACTTCCCGGACGAACCCTTCCGCGGTCTGGCGGGGCTGGAACTTCCTGGCGACGATGACCGAGAAGTTCTCCTTCGAAAGGGCGGCCATCCCGGCGTTCCAGTCCGGCAGGACCGCGAGGTGGATGTCGGAAAGAGAGGCGGCCTTCAGCGCCTTTTCCAATTCCTCGGGATCGGGGGCAAGAATCAGGATTCGCTGTTTCGCCATTCAGGGTACCGGGTTGGGGATCCGGGAAAAGATTCTCCTTCGGGTATTGGCGACAGGCGAAGGAGCAGGCGCCAGAATCCCGCCCCCCTCTCCTGCTCGACGACAACGGTGGATCCGTTCGATCGCACGGTAACTGCTCCGTTTTCCAAGGCGAAAGAACAAAACGAGGGTACCAGATTGTCCGGTGGGGCACAATCGCTATTTTGACGGATGACGGCCACCGGAGAGGCGGAGGCGATCCAGGCGTCGGGCTTCGCCCCGGGAGACCCGTGGTGGGGGAGGAACAGGACCCGGGTTTCCCCGTTCGCGGGAGGCGCCGGCCCCCATACCGAAGGCCCCTGCTCCACGTCTCCGGGGAGCCAGACCGACAGGCCGCGGTACCGGACCTCGAGCACGAGGCTCTGTTCGTTCGCCTTCCCCCCGTTGCCCCCGGCCCCGGAAGCCCGGACCAGGACCTCCGCACCGCCGGAGCGGTGCCGCTCCCCGCTCCTGCGGCTTCGGACCATGCCGCGACGCGCGGCGACCGCCTCCCCGAATGCGGCGGGGGAAATTCCCCGGGGGATCCAGATCTCCCCGACCTCCAGTTCGCGCAGGACCGCCTCCGACCCCCCGTAGTGATCCTCGTGCGGGTGGGTCAGAACCAGGATGTCGATCCTCCGGACCCCCCGGCTCCGCAGGAAAGGTAGCAGGATCCGCTCCCCCGCCTCCCCCCGCAGCCGGCTCCCGCAGTCCACGAGCATCTGCCCGCCCCCGGGGAAGGAAACCAGGTGGGAGGCCCCCTTGCCGACGTTGAGGGCCGTCACGGTCAGGCGGGGATCGGGCAGGGCCGCGTACGGGAGATGCACCCAGGCCAGAAAAAGGACGCCCGCGGCAACCGGCGCGGGCCAGGAAAGCATCCCGAGGCGGCGGAGGGCGATCGCCCCCCACATGCCCGCCCCCACGCAGACCATCGGGGCCGCGATCCCCGAAGGGGGGATCGGGAGATACCCGCGGCCGTTTCCGGAAACCCGGAGAAGCAGCTCCAGCAGGAAGGTCAGGCCGTCCGCGAGGATCCCGGCCAGGGGACCGACCCCGTCGAGCGAGAGCAGGCCCGCCGTCGTCGCGAGAAAGGCCCCGGCCACCCCGGCCGTCCCGAGCAGCCCCGCGAACAGGAGATTCCACAGGACCGCCCCCGCGGGAAATCCGCCGAAGAGGGCGCCGGAGATCGGGAGAGTGCCCGCGAATGCGACGGTCGACACGGACAGCGCCCTGCCCAGCGACCGGATCGCCCTGCGACGGAAGGGGATCGGATCCGGGCCCGGGGCGTCGCCGCCCAGGCAGGCGACCAGGAAGAAGGCGGCCCCGTACGAGAGGAGAAACGAGGGGGAAAACAGGGACCACGGGGCGACGAAAGTCGTCCCGAGGAAGAGGGCGGTCCAGGCCGCCCCGGTGGCCCGGATGCCGAGGAGCCTCCACAGCGTCACCCCCACCGTGATCATCCCGGCCGCCCGGATTCCCGAGATCGGGGCTCCCGCCGACAGAATATAGAACCAGCATGCGGGAAGCGCCGCGTACAGGGAGATCCGGTTCAGGTCCGGGGCGCCGTGGCGTCTCCGGAGAAGCCAGAGCCCGCCGCGCACGAGCAGGGCGGTCCCCGCGAAGAAGATCCCCGCATGGAGGCCGGAGATGGCCAGCAGGTGGGAGAGGCCGGTTTTCCGGAACAGGAGGACGAGAGGGTGGCCCGGCGGGGGCGTCTCCCCGGTCGCCAGCGCCCGGAGATAGACCGCCCCGTGGGAGGAGTTCCCCGCGTGCGCGGCCAGCCACCCCCCCGTCCGCTCCCTGGCGGCGCGGAAGATCGCCGAAAGCCCTTCGCCCTTCCCCGGAAGAAAGACCGTCCGGCCGGATTCGGTGGAAAAGAGGTACTGGACCCTCAGGGCGAGGGCGTTCCACTCCCGGGGGATTTCCAGCGGGTTCCCGCGGCTGCGGATCGGGTGGATCCTCCCGGAGGCGCGGACTTCGGCCGGAAAGAGGACCGGGGATTCCGGGCTCCGGACCACCAGGAGCATCCCGTCGACCCGGATCGTCCCCGGGCGGTCCGGAAAGGAGAGGACGACGTCGCGGGCGACGCCGCGCCACCCGGAATCGGTTCCCGTGACCGACTCCACCCTCCCCCGAAGCAGGACCTCCCCTCCCAGGAAGGGAGCGATCTCCCGCGGATCGACGAACGGGAGGCGCCCCGCGGCCAGCGTTCCGCAGAGTCCGAGGAGACACGACGCGGTCGCGAGGGGGGAGCGCCGGAAGAGCGCGGAGACCAGCGACAGGAGCAGCAGGAACGCCGAGGCCGCCGGCCTGCAGTCCCAGGCGGCGAGCCCGAGAAGGAATCCCCCCAGGAAGGGAAGCGCAAGGAACAGCGGAGCGCCGAGCCCGCGGAACGGATGGTCCATGGGGAGGGCTGGTGCAACCGGCATGCCCCCCGCGCCGGCCGTCCTCCGAAACCAGGGACGGTCCTGGAGAACGCACCTTCTCCCCGCCACCCTGAGTCGTGGACCGCATTCCGCGGTGCCATCCACCTTCCCTCACTTCAGGACCGTCCCTTTCGGTTGTGCCGGAAGGACTCGCGGGCCCGCCTCCCCCGGTGGAACCGGAGCGCGAACCGGTGGGCCTCGTCACGGATCCGCATGAGCAACAGCAGAAGCGGGTCGTTTCCGGGGAGTAGCAACGGATTCTTTCTCCCCGGGAGGAAGATCCGCTCGCGGAAGACGGTCTCCCCGCCGCGCACCCGCTCCTTGGCCAGGGAGAGGACCGGAATCCTTCCGGCACCCGCAGCCTCCATCGCGGTGCGCGCCGAGGAGAGCTGCCCCTTTCCCCCGTCCACCAGGACCAGGTCCGGCATCCCGCCGAAATCCTCGTCGTGGCCGAACCTGCGCCGCACGACCTGCTCCATCATGGCGAAATCGTCCTGCCCCGGGATTCCCAGGACCGCGAACTTCCGGTACCACCGCTTCGCCGGCCTCCCTCCCAGGAAGGCGACCATGGCCCCCACCGGCTCGGCCCCCGAGATCGTCGAGATGTCGAACCCCTCGATCCGCGCGGGAGGCGCGGGAAGGCCGCAGAGCGCGGCGAGCCGTTCGGAAACCCGCTCGTAGGCAGCCTCCCGCTCCCGTTCCATCCGGTGGGACTCGAGGGCGTTCCTTTCCGCGAGCTCCACCAGCCGGGCCCGCTCCCCCTTCGCGGGAACCGCGACCCGCACCCGGTATCCGGCCCGGTCGGACAGCAGGGAGGCGAGCGGCGTCCTCCCGGGGATCGCGATCGGGAGGAGGAGTTCGCCCGGAAAGTAGGCCCCCTCGGCATAGTGCTGCAGCAGGAAGGAGACGAGCGCCTCGGCGTCCTCCCCGTCCGCCCGGAACCGGTAGCTGCGGGCGTCGGTGAGCCGTCCCTCCCGGACGTGGAGCAGCGCCGCGGTGACCTCCCTCCCCTCCCGGAACCAGCCCGCGGCATCCACCTCCCCCGGAACGGACCGGACGACCCGCTGCCGGACGAGCGTCCTCTCCACCGTGGCGATCCGGTCCCTGAGCCGCGCCGCCTCCTCGAACCGCATCTCCCCGGAGAGACGCCGCATCTCCGCGTTCCAGCTCCGCAGCAGATCCCGGTGCTTCCCCCGCAGGAAGCGGACGGCGTCGTCCACGGCCGGGAGGTACTCCTCCCGCGAGACCAGGCCGGCGCATGCGCCCGGGCAGCGTCCCATCTGGTGGTTCAGGCAGGGGCGGGTCCGGGAGGCAAACTTCCTCCGGGAGGAGGAGCAGAGCGGGAACAGCCGGAAGAGGATCCGCAGGGTCTCCCGGATCCCCCGCGCGGAGGAATAGGGGCCGAAATAGAGCGCTCCGTCCTTTTCCACCCTCCGCACCAGCTCCGGCCGGGGGAACTCCTCCTTCCGGTCGATCCGCAGGAGAAGATACTCCTTGTCGTCCCGCAGGAAGACGTTGAAGGGGGGGCGGTGCTTCTTGATCAGGGTGTTCTCGAGGAGCAGGGCCTCCTTCTCGGTGTGGGTCACGATGCACCGGAGCGAGGCGACCCGCGGGAGGAGGTGCGGGATCTGCGGCCTCCCGTCCCCCCCTGCCAAAGCGTAGGTGCGCAGGCGCGCCCGGAGATCCTTCGCCTTTCCGACGTAGAGCACCTTCCCCCTGGCGTCGGCCATGAGGTAGACGCCGGGAGCGCGGGGGAAGGTCTTCCAGCCGGCCAGCGCCCCCGTCACGGTCTACCTCGCCGCGAGCTCGACCCGCTCGAGCGCCAGCAGGCGGTCGCGGATCTCGGCCGCCCGCTCGAAGTCGAGCTGCTTCGCCGCCCGCTCCATCTCCCGGCGAAGCCGCTTCAGCTCCCGGGCAAGCTCGCGGGCCGAGCCGAACTCCCATTCCTCCCCGGCGGGGACGGTCACGTAGTCGCTCTCGCACGCCTTTCCGATCGGCTCCGCGATGTTCTTCCGCACCGTCTCGGGGGTGATCCCGGCCTCCTCGTTGAACCGGAGCTGCTTCTCCCGCCTGCGCTCCGTCTCGGCGATCGCCTCCCGCATCGATCCGGTCGTCCTGTCGGCGTAGAGGATCACTTTTCCCGACAGGTTCCTGGAGGCCCGGCCGAAGGTCTGCACCAGGGAGCGGGCCGACCGCAGGAACCCCTCCTTGTCCGCGTCCAGGATCGCCACCAGCGACACCTCGGGGATGTCGAGCCCCTCCCGCAGAAGGTTGATCCCGATCAGCGCGTCGAACTCCCCCAGCCGCAGCTCCCGGATGATCCGGACCCGCTCCATCGTGTCGATGTCGGAGTGGAGATAGCGGACCCTGAGACCCTTCCCCTCGTAGTGCTCGGTCAGATCCTCGGCCATCCGCTTGGTCAGCGTGGTGACGAGCACCCTCTCCCCCGCTTCCGCCCTCGCCCGGATCTCCACGAGCAGGTCGTCCACCTGGCGACCCGCCGGGCGGACCTCGACCGCCGGGTCCACGAGCCCCGTGGGGCGGATGATCTGCTCCACCACCGCCCCCCCGCTCTCCCGGAGCTCGTACTCGGCGGGCGTTGCGGAGACGAAGATCGTCTCCCCCACCCGGCGGACGAACTCCTCGAACCGGAAGGGGCGGTTGTCGAGGGCGGAGGGAAGGCGGAAGCCGAACTCGACCAGCGTCTCCTTCCGGGAACGGTCCCCGTTGTACATCCCGTTCAGCTGGGGCACGGTGACGTGCGATTCGTCGAGGAAGGTGAGGAAGCCGGCGGGGAAATAGTCCAGGAGCGTGTAAGGGGGCTGGCCGGGCGAGCGTCCGTCGAGGTGGCGGGAATAGTTCTCGATCCCGGAGCAGAACCCCATCTGGCGGATCATCTCCAGGTCGTAGGAGGTCCGCTGGCGGAGCCGCTCCGACTCGAGGACCTTCCCCTGCTCCGCGAGCTCCGCGAGCCTGGACGCGAGCTCCTCCTCGATCCCCAGGACCGCCCGCTCCAGGTCCTCCCCGGGGGTTACGTAGTGGCTCGCCGGGAAGACCACCGTATCCCGGACGTCGAAGAGGCGGGTCCCCCGGAGCGGGTCGACGTAGCGGACCCGCGCGATCCGGTCCTCGTCGAACTCGATCCGCAGGACCCGGTCCTCCTCGTATGCAGGGAAGAGCTCCACCGCCTCCCCCCGGACCCGGAAGGTCCCGCGGTGAAAATCGATGTCGTTGCGCTCGTACTGGATGTCGACCAGCCGTCGTATCAGCTCGTTGCGGGGGAAGGCGTCCCCTTCCGTCACGCGGACGGTGGCCCGGTGATAGAACTCGGGGGACCCGAGCCCGTAGATGCAGGAGACGGAGGCCACGACGATCACGTCGCGGCGGGTCATCACCGAACGGGTGGCGCTGTGCCGCATCTTGTCGATCTGCTCGTTGATCGAGGAGTCCTTCTCGATGAAGGTGTCGGTCTGCGGAAGGTAGGCCTCGGGCTGGTAGTAGTCGTAGTAGGAGACGAAGTACTCGACGGCGTTGTCGGGGAAGAGCTCCTTGAACTCGGAGAAGAGCTGCGCCGCGAGCGTCTTGTTCGGGGCGATGATCAGGGCGGGCCGGTCGGTCTCCGCGATGACGTTCGCCATCGTGAAGGTCTTGCCGGAGCCGGTCACCCCCAGCAGGACCTGGCGCGGGAGCCCCCGCGAGAGCCCCTCGACCAGCTCCCGGATCGCCCCCGGCTGGTCCCCCGCCGGGGCGAACGACGACTGTAGTCGGAACCTCTTTTCCAACGCGTCACCCGTCGTTCGGGCTAAGCTGCGGTGCCTCTACTAATTCCTTGGGCAGCCGTCAGCTTCAGCCCGTAGTTGGACTGCCACATCCAAAACCATGTATCGTTCGATGATGTTCGTAGGTCCTCAGTCATCCTCAGGTCAGCCCGAACTCTTATTATACGGCGACTCTCGCCGCCAGCGCCGACCGATGGACTTGTGGGCCGACCGAAAGGGACCCTTGCTCG
>MGPV01000023.1:42870-46495 GCA_001797615.1 Deltaproteobacteria bacterium GWC2_65_14 | reverse complement strand
GGCATAGCAAGCCGTCTGAAGAGACCCTGGCTCGCGGGCGCAGCAAGCCGAAGGAGGGGGGATGAGCGGAGATAAAAAGAATGAACCGGGGGCGGAGGGCGGGCGAAGCGAAGCCCCCCTCCGAGGCGGCGGAGCCCGTCCCGTGCGCCCCCGCGACGGGGCGCAACTTGGGCGGAGCCAGCCGAAGGAGGGGGAGGCGAAGCCCCGAAGGCGCCCGGGCAAGGGGGCGCTACGGCTTGTACTTCCAGGTGGTGCCGGCCTTCGTGTCCTCGAGGAGGATCCCCAGCGCCTCCAGCTCGTTCCGGATCCGGTCGGCCCCGGCGTAGTCCTTCCGGGCCCGGGCCTCCTTGCGTTCCCCGATCCGGCGTTCGATTCCCTCTGGGTTCAGGCCATGCGTTAATTTCGCCTCCGAGCCTAAAATCTGAAGCGACCCGCTCTCCGGTTTCACCACATAGTGCTCCGGCACGACCTGGAAATACTCCCTCGCGGAGGATCGCATCAGCCCGAGAACCCCGAACAGCGGGTCGAGGAGCGCAACCCCCGCCAGGAATCGCGCCGCGTCCCCAGGCTCCGCGAAGGGGTCGGCCGGGGCCAGCCGGTTCAGGGCGCGGACCGCGTCGAAGAGGTGCCCGAGCGCCGCCGCCGTGTTGAAGTCGTCGTCCATCGCCTCGGCGAACCTGGCCGGGGCGTCGCGCAGCGGGGCAAATTCCCCGTCCTCCGGGACCTCGGACGGTTGGATCCCGGCCGCCCCGCATCCTTCCGCCTTCGCCTTGACACGGTAGAGCCGGTCGAGCCCCGCATGCGCCTCGGCCAGGCTCCGGTCGGAGTAGTCGATGGGGCTGCGGTAGTGGCTCGAGGCGAAGAAGAAGCGCAGCACGTCGGGCTTCACCTTCGCCAGGACCTCCCGCAGGGTGAAGAAGTTCCCCAGCGACTTGCTCATCTTCTCGCTGTCGACGTTCACGAAGCCGTTGTGGATCCAGTAGCGGGCGAAGGGCTTCCCGGTCGCCCCTTCCGACTGTGCGATCTCGTTCTCGTGGTGGGGGAAGACCAGGTCCTTCCCTCCCCCGTGGATGTCGAAGGTCTCGCCCAGGTGCTTCATCGCCATCGCGGAGCACTCGATGTGCCATCCGGGCCGTCCCGGCCCCCAGGGACTCTCCCAGGCCGGCTCTCCGGCTTTCGACGCCTTCCACAGGGCGAAATCGAGCGGGTCGCGCTTGCGCTCGTCCACCTCCACACGGGCCCCCGACCGCAGCTCCTCGACATTCCTTCCTGACAGTTTTCCGTACTCCCGGAACCCCTTCACCGCGTAGTAGACGTCCCCGTCCACCGTGTAGGCCAGCCCCGCGCGGACCAGTTCCTCCACCAGCGCGACGATCTCGGGGATGTGGGCGGTGGCGCGGGGCTCCGCGTCGGGGCGGACGAGCCCGAGCCGTTCGAAGTCCTCGTTGAAGGCCCGGATGTACCGCTCCGAGACCTGCAGGTAGCCGGTCCCCGTCTCGGCCGCCCGGCGGAGGATCTTGTCGTCGATGTCGGTGAAGTTCCGGACGTAGGTGACCGCGTACCCCCGGTGGCGGAGGTACCGGACGATGATGTCGAACGCCACATTGGCACGGGCATGGCCGATGTGGCAGAGGTCGTAGACCGTCACCCCGCAGACGTACATCCGCACCGCCCCAGGCGTCAGCGGGACGAACGGCTCCTTCCGGTTTCCCAGGGTGTTGAACACGGTCAGCGCCATCCTGTCGTCTCCCGGATCATGGGTTCGGGACCGATCCCCGCAGCAGCGCCACCGCCCAGGCGGAGATCCCCTCGCGGCGCCCCTCGAACCCCATCCCCTCGGTCGTCTTCCCCTTGAGACTCACCCGGTCCCCGGGCACGGAGAACATTTCGGCGATCGAGGCGCGCAGCGCCGCCGCGAGCGGGCCGATCCTCGGCTCCTCGCAGACCACGACGGCGTCCAGCCCCACCAGCCCGAAGCCTCTGTCGATCATCCGGGTGCGGGCGTGGGCGATGATCTTCCGGCTGGAGATCCCTTCCGTCTCCGGAATCCCCGGCGGGAAGTGGTGCCCGATGTCCCGGTCGCCGAGCGCCCCGTAGACGGCATCGGCGATCGCGTGCAGGAGAACGTCCCCGTCGGAGTGTCCGACCAGACCCCGGTCGTGCTCGATGCGGACCCCGCCCAGCCAGAGTTCGCGCCCCGCGGCCAGCGGGTGGGCGTCGCCCCCGATCCCGATCCGGAAATCGGGCTCCTCCTGCAGCAGTCCCGCGGCCATCCGGTACTCCTCCGGGACGGTGATCTTGAGATTCTCCTCGCTTCCCGGAAACGGGATCACCGGGTGGCCGGCGCGTTCCACGATCGACGCATCGTCGGTTCCCGCGAACCGCTCCTCCGCCGCCTTCCGGTAGGCCTCCCGCAGGATTCCGGCCCGGAACCCCTGCGGCGTCTGGACCCGCATCAGCTTCGCCCGATCCACGGTGACCAGGCTTCGGGACGCGGGGTTCCACTCCTTGACCGTGTCCCGGATCGGCAGCACCGGCACGACCGCGCCATGCTCACGGGCCAGCTCCACGCAGCGCGACACCAGATCCCCGGAGAGGAAGGGTCGCACGGCGTCGTGGACAAGGATGATCTCCGCCTCCGGCGGGACCGCCTCGAGGGCAATGCGGACCGAATCGTGCCGCTCCTCCCCCCCCTCGACGACCTCGATCACCTTGCCGGCTCCCCGGTAGGTCTCCTTCAGGCCCGGCGGGGACGAGGGCGGAAGGGCGAGGACGATCCCGTCGATCTCCGGGCAGGCGGCGGCCGCGAACACCGACCGGTCGAGGATGGAGCGCCCCCCCAGCAGGAGAAACTGCTTGGGCATCTGCCCTCCCATCCGCACCCCGGATCCTCCGGCTACCACGACGGCCACCACGCGGGTCATCTCTCCTCCAGGGGATACAGCATAGCGGATTCCGGGCGTGCATCAACCGGGAGATCGCCGGCTGGATCCTTGCGGGGCAACGCGGGATCTGGGGGGGGAACGCGTCGGGGGAACCCGGCGGCCGTCAGAAATTCAGGAAGCGGCGCAGGTCCGCCTCCACGGCATCCTCCGTCACCGACTTGGCGATGGAGATCTCCTTGACGAGGAGAGAGCGCGCCGTGTCCAGCATCTTCCGCTCCCCGAAGGAGAGGACCTTCTCCCCCTTGAGCAGGAGTAGGTTCCGGAGCACCTCGGCGATCTCGAAGGGCGACCCGGACTTCAGCTTGTCCATGTACTGCCGGTAGCGGCGGTTCCAGGGCTGGTTGTCCACCCTTCCGTCCCGGCTCTTGAGGATCTTGTAGATCGAGGAGACCGTCTTGGCGTCCATGATCCGGCGAAGCCCCACCTGATCGAGGTTGTTCCTCGGGACCAAAATCGTCACGCCGGTGTCGAGGATCCGGAGCACGTAGAACGATTCCCTCTTTCCCCCGGAAATCGACTTCGTCTCGATCGCCTGCACGGTGCACACGCCATGGGCGGGGTAGACGGCCAGATCACCTACTTTGAAGTTCATGGATTGGAACCTCCGGGGAGCAACAGCAAGTGTCATCGGTTCAGATCGGTTCCTGTATTATAGATGCGGTTGCGGCCCATGTCAATTC
>MGPV01000023.1:0-42852 GCA_001797615.1 Deltaproteobacteria bacterium GWC2_65_14 | reverse complement strand
GGAGCTTATGATTTGTCCGGTCTTGTAGCACGCGATCTGTCCGGTTTTCATGTTCTCCATGGAGGTGACCATGAGACCGGCGGAGTGGCTGCAGGAGGTCCGGATGAAGCGATTCCGGGAAGTGTACGGCGGCTGGCGGGAACGACGGCTCAGCCAGGAGGAAGCGGCGCGGATCCTGGGGGTTTCCGACCGCACGTTTCGCCGCTATGTCGAGCGGTACGACGACGGGGGGCTGGAGGCCCTCGTCGACAAGCGCCTGACCCAGATATCCCACCGCAAGGCCCCGGTGGACGAGGTGATGGCTCTGACCGAACGGTATCGGGCTCGCCATGACGGATGGACCGCACAGCATTTTCACTCCTGGTACAAGCGCTCGGGGGGAACCCGAAGCTACACCTGGGTCAAGACACGCCTCCAGGAGGCCCGGCTGGTCAAAAAGGCGCCACGACGCGGTGTTCACCGCAAACGACGGGAGAGAGCTCCCTGGCCCGGATTGATGATCCACCAGGACGGCAGCACCCACGAGTGGGTCCCCGGGCAGAAGTGGGATCTGATCCTCACCATGGACGACGCGACCAATGAGCATTACTCGATGTTCTTCGTCGACGAGGAAGGCACAAAGAGCAGCTTCCGGGGCATCGGGGAGGTCATCCGGGCCAAGGGGCTGTTCAGCTCCTTCTACTCCGACCGGGGAAGCCACTACTGGTACACCCCCGAGGAGGGCGGCAAGGTGGACAAGAAAACCCTCACACAGTTCGGACGCGCCATGAAGCAGCTGGGCATCGAGATGATCCCTGCCTACTCCCCCGAGGCCCGGGGACGGATCGAGCGGGCGTTCCGGACTCACCAGGACCGCCTCCCCAAGGAACTGGCCCTGCACGGCATCACCGGCATGGAGAAGGCCAACCGGTACCTCGAAGAGGTCTACCTGCCTGCCTACAACGCCGAGTTCATGCAGCCGCCCCAGGAAGAGGGGTCGGCCTTCGTCGAGTGTGTCGTCCCCAACCTCGACGACATCCTCTGCGAACAGCACGAGCGGGTCGTCGGACGAGACAACTGCGTCTCCTTCGAGGGGAAAAAACTCCAGATCCCGGCCGACAGGCACCGCTGCCACTACATCAAGGCCACCGTCCGGGTGCATCGCTACCTCGATGACACGCTGGCCGTCTTCCACGGCCCGAGGAAACTGGCAGGCTACGACGCCGACGGAATCCTGATCGGAAACAAAGAGGCGAAGGCCAGTGCGTAACGTCCGCCGCAAACAGCCGGGGAAAGCGCTCGAATCAACATCAAAATCCGAGTGCCCCACCCGAAAACAAAAAGCGGACAATCCACTTGCTACAAAACCGGACATTTCTACTTGCTCCTAACATTCGCGGGGGTTTCGCATGCAGTCGACAGTCTGGTTCACCGACCTCTCCTCCGGGCCGGGGAAAAGCCTCCTCGACAAGACGGGGGGGCTGCTCCGCGCCGCGGGGCTCTCCTCCCGGATCCGGCCGGGGGCCCTGACCGCGGTCAAGCTCCACTTCGGGGAACGGGGGAACACCTCCTTCGTCCGGCCCGTCTTCGTCCGGCGGGTCGTCGAGGAGATCGCCGCCGCCGGGGGGAGGCCGTTCCTGACCGACACGAACACCCTTTACGTGGGGGGGCGCAGCAACGCGGTCGACCATTTCCGCACGGCCGTCGCGAACGGCTTCGCCTTCTCCGTCGTCAACGCCCCCGTGATCCTCGCGGACGGTCTCCGCGGGGAAAGCCGCGTCATGGTGCCGGTGGACGGGAGCCTCTACCGGGAGGTGGCGATCGGGGCGGAGATCGTCCACGCGGACGCGCTGGTCGCGGTCACCCACTTCAAGGGGCACGAACTCGCCGGGTTCGGCGGAACGATCAAGAACCTGGGGATGGGATGCGCCGCGAGGTCGGGAAAGCTGGCCCAGCACTCGACGGTCTCGCCGTCGGTCGACCCCGGGGGCTGCACCGGTTGCGGGACCTGCGTCCTCCACTGCCCCGCCGGGGCGATCTCGACGGTCCCGGAAAAGGCCTTCATCGACCCCGGCGTTTGCATCGGGTGCGCGGACTGCATCGTGGTCTGTCCCGAGGGGGCGGTGACGATCGACTGGAACGAGGCGGCCCCGATCGTCCAGAGGAAGATGGCGGAGCATGCGCTGGGCGCCCTGCGGGGGAAGCGGGAGTCGAGCCTGTTCCTGACCTTCGTCCAGCAGCTCTCCCCCTACTGCGACTGCTACGGGAACAACGACCGGCCGATCGCGCCGGACGTGGGGATCCTGGCATCGGCCGACCCGGTGGCGCTGGACCAGGCCTGCGCGGACCTGGTGATCCGGGCGGCCGGGAGGGACCCCTTCCGCGAGACCCACCCGCAGATCGACTGGACGGTCCAGCTCTCCCACGGCGAGGAGATCGGGCTCGGGACGAGACGCTACCGGCTGGAGACGGTATGACCCGGCACCGGACCCTCTTCGCCGGAATCGACATCGGCTCCCTCTCCACCGAGGCGGTCCTCCTGGACGCGGAAGGTGCGGAGGCCGGGTCCGCCATCGTCGCCACCGGCGCCTCCACCCGGAAAGCCTGCGAGGAGGCGCTCTCCCGGGCTCTTTCGATCGCGGGAGCCGGCGCCTCCTGCGTCGCCTACACGATCTCCACGGGATACGGAAGGGAGATGGTGTCCACCGCAGACCGGAGGGTCACCGAGATCACCTGCCACGCGCGGGGAGCCCGGCACCTTTTTCCGGAGGTGCGGACGGTCCTCGACATCGGCGGCCAGGACAGCAAGGTGATCCGGCTTTCCCACGAGGGGAAGGTGGCCGACTTCGCGATGAACGACAAGTGCGCGGCCGGCACCGGGAGATTCCTGGAGGTGATGGCGCGGACGCTGGAGATGGACCTCGAGGAGCTGGGCCCCCGGTCGCTCCTCTCCGCGAAGGCGCTGACCGTGAGTTCGATGTGCACCGTGTTCGCGGAGTCGGAGGTGATCTCGCTCATCGCCTCCGGCGCCTCCCCAGAGGACATCGCGCGGGGGATCCACAACGCCGTGGCGGACCGGATCGCCGCGCTCGCCGAGCGGGTCGGGATGGCCCCCCCCGCGGTCATGACGGGCGGGGTCGCGAAGAACCCGGGGGCGCGCAGGGCGTTGGAGGAGAGGTTCGGGCTCCCCCTCCTGGTCCCCGAAGAGCCGCAGTTGACGGGGGCGCTGGGAGCCGCGCTCCTCGCGCGGGAGGAGGGGCTCTCCCGGCACTGACCCCCGGGTGCGTTACAGTTCCTGGTGGGTCTCGAAGATCTCCCGGAAGGTTTCCGCGCTCTCCCGGAAGATCCGGAGGATCCGAGGGTCGAAGTGGTCGGGGGTCGTCCGGCCGTCCCCCTCGGTGAGAATCTTCACGGCGGTCTGATGATCGAAGGGAGGCTTGTAGGGGCGCCGGCTCCGCAACGCGTCGTACTGGTCGATGATGTTCAGGATCCTCCCCTCGATCGGGATCTCCTCCCCTTTCAGCCCCTGCGGGTACCCCTTCCCGTCCCACCGCTCGTGGTGGTAGAGGGCGAACTTCTCGGCCGACTTCAGGTACGGGCTCTCCGACCCCCGCAGGATCCGACCCCCGATCGTGGTGTGGGTCTTCATCGTCTCGAACTCCTGCGGCGTGAGGGGACCCGGCTTCAGCAGGATCGAATCGAAGATCCCCACCTTCCCGATGTCGTGCATCGGGGAGGCGTAGAACATGACGTCGGCCTCCTGCTGCGAGATCTCCAGATCCTTCACGATCACCGACGTGTAGTAGCTGATCCGCTTGATGTGGACGTAGGTGTCCTCGTCACGGTACTCGGCGGCCAGCGTCAGACGCTGGACGGTGTCGAGCAGCGACTCCCGAAGCTGGCGGGTCCGGTCCTCCACCTGCAGCTCGAGGATCCTGCTGTGCGACTCGAGGAAGTCCTGGTACTTCTTGACCTTGAGGAGGTTGTTCACCCGGACGATCAGCTCCGTGCCGTCCACCGGCTTCGAGAGAAAGTCGTTCGCACCGGCCTGCAGGGCGGTGATCCGCGACTCCCGGTCCGCCTGCGAGGTGAACATCACCACGGGGATCCCCATGGTGGCGGAATCGCTCTTGAGAAGCCTGCAGGTCTCGAACCCGTCCATCCGGGGCATGGAGATGTCCAGGAGGACGAGATCCGGGGATAGTTTCCTCGCTTTTTCCAGCCCCTCCACCCCGTCGGAGGCCGATTCGGCGGAAAACCCCTGGTGCTCGAGGATCGCTCCCATGACATCGACGACCCCCGCCTCGTCGTCGACGATCAGGATCTTCGATTTTCTTCCGTTCCCCACAACGAACCCCCCGGGAAGGCTTTAGGGTTTTATTCGGCCGTTCTCCGGGGGATCTTTACCGTTTTCTTTCCTCCGCGAGGATCTCGAAAAACCTGTCGATCTCCCCCGGAGTGTTGTAGAAGTGGGGGGAGACCCGGATCCCGCCGGACCGGGGGGAACAGACGACGTTGCGCTCAAGAAGCGATTTCCACAGCGCCTGGGGGTCGACGCCGGGGACACGAAAAGTGACGATCCCGGAACGCTCCTCCGGGTTCCTCGGGCTCACGATCTCGTACCCCTCCCGTTCCGCCGACTCGAGGACCCCCTCGGTCAGCCGCCGAACCCGCTCCCAGATCCGCTCCACCCCCACCCCGAGCAGAAGCTCGAGAGAGGCGTCGAAGGCGGCGATCCCCACCGCGTTGAAGCTCCCGGGCTCGAACCGCCGGGCGTCCGGGGAGAGACGGAAATCGTACCGCTCGAAATCGAAGCGGTTGCAGACCGAATGCCATCCCAGCACGACCGGCTCCACCATCTCCAGAACCTCCCGGGAGAGGTAGAACCCCCCGATCCCCTCCGGGGAGAGGAGCCACTTGTGCCCGTCCGCCGCCAGCGCGTCGATTCCGCAGGCCTTCACGTCCATCGGGAGCACTCCCAGGCTCTGGATGGCGTCCACGCAGAAGAAGATCCCCTGCTTCCGGCAGAACTCGCCGATCGTCGCCAGGTCGTTCCGATATCCGTTGGCGAACTCCACGGAGGAGAGCGCGATCAGGCGGGTCTTCCCGTCGCAGGCGGCGAAGAGATCCTCCTTCGGCACGCGCCCCTCCCGGGCCTTCACCAGCCTAACCTCCACGCCGTGCGCCTCCAGCCGGAGCCAGGGGTAGATGTTCGAGGGAAACTCCACGTCGGCGGTGACCAGGTTGTCCCCCTCCTTCCAGGGAAAGCCGGCCGCGATGAAGGAGAGCCCTTCCGAGGTGTTCTTGATGAAGGCGACCTCGTCCGGCGACGCCCCGATCAGCGCGGCGAACCTCCCCCGCGCCGCCTCCGATTCCTCCAGCCATTTCCGGGGGCGGGAGGCCCCCTCGTCGCGGACCCGGGAAAGGAGGAGGCTCCCCGCCGCGGCCGCGGCCGCGGGGATCGGCGAGACCCCCGCGTGGTTCAGGTAGATATACCGCTCCGTGACGGGAAACTCGGCCGCCCGGATCGGCCCCACGTCGATCGGCACATTCCCTCCCTTCGCGGGGACATGTCGCCCCGGATTCCCGGGATCCCCCCGTGCTTACGGTATAATACCCGGATGGGACGGTCCGACCAAGAGATCCTGCGGTACAGCAGGAACATCCTGATCCGGGAGATCGGCCCCGGGGGGCAGGAGAAGCTTGCCTCCTCCTCGGTGCTGGTCGTGGGAGCGGGGGGGCTGGGATCCCCCGCGCTTCTCTACCTCGCCGCGGCCGGCGTCGGGAGGATCGGGATCCTCGACGGCGACCGGGTCGACCTGTCGAACCTCAATCGCCAGGTGATCCACGGGGAGGACTCGATCGGGAAAAAGAAGGTGGAATCCGCGGGGGCGACCCTCCGGGCGGTCCGGTCGGACCTGACGGTGGAGGAGCACGGGGAGGCGCTCACGGCGAAGAACGCCGTGGCGATGTTCCGCCGGTACGACGTCGTCATCGACGGGAGCGACAACTTCCCCACGAAATACCTGTGCAGCGACGCCGCCGTCCTCTCCGGGGTTCCGCTCGTGCACGCGGGCGTCCTCCGGTTCGGGGGTCAGATCACGACCGTGGTGCCGGGCAGGGGACCCTGCCTGCGCTGCCTGATCCCGGAGATCCCCCCCCGGAAGGACGCCCCCACCTGCTCCGAGGCGGGGATCCTGGGGGCCGCCGCCGGGGTGTTCGGATCGCTCCAGGCGGTCGAGGCGGTCAAGCTGATCACCGGCGCGGGCGACACGCTGGCGGGGCGGCTCCTCTCCCTGGACACGCTCACCGGGGCGGCGTCGGTGCTCCCCTTTTCCCGGAGCCCGGAATGCCCCGCCTGCGGGGAGGCCCCCCGGATCCGGATTCCCCTGAGGGGGGAGGAATACGATCTGGAACGGAGCTGCGCAGGATGAGGGAAGCGGCGAACGCCGGACGGAAGCGTGCGGTGATCCTCCTGTCGGGGGGACTGGACAGCACGCTGGCCGCGAAAATGATGCTCGACCAGGGGATCGAGTTGCACGCGATCCACTTCACCTCCCCCTTCTGCACCTGCACGAGGAGCGGCCCGGTCGGCCGCGAGGAGGGAGTCGGATGCCGGTCCCAGGCGCAGGTCGTCGCGGGGGAAATGGGGATCCCGATCCGGACCGTCTCCAAGGGGAACGAATATGTCGGGATCATCCGCTCTCCCCGCCACGGCCGGGGTGCCGGGATGAACCCGTGCATCGACTGCAGGGTCTTCACGATGAAGAAGGCCCGCGAGTACATGGAGGAGATCGGGGCCTCCTTCCTGGTCACCGGGGAGGTCGTGGGACAGCGGCCGATGTCCCAGCGCGAGGACGCGATCCGGATCATCGAGAAGCAGAGCGGATGCCGGGGGCTGGTGCTCCGACCCCTCTCGGCCAAGCACTTCGAGCCCACGATCCCCGAGCGGGAGGGATGGGTCGACCGGGAAAGGCTGCTCGACATCGCGGGGCGCTCCCGCCGGGAGCAGCTCCGCCTCGCCGCGGACTGGAGCCTTCCCGACACCCCCTGCCCCGCCGGAGGATGCCTGCTGACCGACCGCTCCTTCTCCCGGAAGGTGCGGGACCTCCTCGACCATGTCGCGGAGCCGGACATGGTGGAGCTCTCCCTGCTCAAGGTGGGAAGGCACTTCCGGATGCCGGACGGCCGCAAGGTGATCGTGGCGCGGAACGAGGCGGAAAACCGGCGGCTGGAGGGGCTCTGCCGGGGCAGGCACGCCGTCTACGTGGCCGACGGGTTTTCCGGCCCCTCGGTCTGCGTCCAGGGAGGGAACGGATCCCTCCCGTCGGACCTTCTCCGGAAGGTCTTCACCCGCTACAGCAAGCCGGGAACGGCGCCACCCTTCCCGGTCCGGGAAGTGTCCCCCGCGGGGGAACGGCGGATCTCCCTTTCCGGCGACGTCGATTTCGCGGAGGTCGGGAATGCGATCCTCGGCTGAACCCGGGGGGCTGGCCCCGCTCCCGCCCGCGCTCCTGGAAAAATGGGAGGCGCTCCTGGCCTCCCTGCGGGAGACGGGATCCGCGGTGATCGCCTACAGCGGCGGCGTGGACAGCACCTTCCTCCTCTATGCGGCGCTGCAGGCGATCCCCGGGAAGGTCCTCGCGGTCACCGCCACCTCGCCCACCTACCCGGCGTCGGAGCGCGAGGAGGCGGAACGGATCGCGGAAGGATGGAGCGTCCCCCACCGGCTCGTGGAATCGAATGAGCTGGAGATCCCCGGCTTCTCCGAAAATCCCCCGGACCGCTGCTACTATTGCAAGAAGGAGCTGTTCCACATCCTTTCGGGGATCGCGGCGGAGTCCGGCTTCTCGCGGGTCCTGGACGGGACCAACGCCGACGACGCGAACGACTTCCGGCCCGGACGGCGGGCCGCGAGGGAGCTGGGAGTCCACAGCCCGCTCCTCGAGTGCGGGATCTCGAAGGAGGAGATCCGGGCGCTGAGCCGCCGGTTCGGGCTTCCGACCGCCGAGAAGGGGGCCTTCGCCTGCCTCTCCTCCCGGTTCCCCTACGGGACGACGATCGACGGGGAGAAACTCCGGCGGGTGGAGGCTTGCGAGGAGATCCTCCGGCGGTTCGGCTTCCGGCAGTTCCGCGTCCGCGTTCATGACCCGGTCGCCCGGATCGAGGTCGGGCCGGAGGAGATCCCCCGCCTGTTCGAGCCGGAGGTTTCGGAAGCGATCCACCGGGGGTTCCGCGAGCAGGGCTTCCTCTACGTTTCCGTCGACCTGAAGGGGTACCGCACCGGGTCGATGAACGAGGGGGGGGTCGTGGGGGGTCTTCCTCCCGGCCTCGACGCCTGATCCGCCTCAGACGGTAACGCGCAGCAGGTCCTCCGCCAGGAGGATCTCGCCGGAATAGGCCTTCCGGCATTGCCCGAGGATGTCCTCCCCCTCGCACTCCGGGTAGAAATGGGTCAGGAGCAGCCGCTTCGCGCCGGCCTGTGCGGCGATCCTACCGGCTTCCCCGGGCGTCAGGTGCCCCTCCACCTTCCGGCCTTCCGGGAAGGAGCATTCGAAGACCGCGAGATCCGCCTCCCGGGCCGCCGCCACGAGACCTTCGCAGACGTCGGTGTCCCCGGAAAAGGCGACCGCCTTCCCGGAGCCCGGGTCCTCCACCCGGAAGGCGACGCTCTGGGGGGTGTGTGCGACGGGGAAGGCGGAAAGAACGAGCCCCCCCCCGAGCGGGACCGGCTCCCCGGAGACCTCCTCGACCTCCAGCGGATAGCCCAGCGGCTCCACCCAGCCGCCGTACATCCGGCGCAGCCTCGCGTAGAAGTCGCGGAACCCGGGGGCGCCGAGAAGGGTCAGCTTCTTCGTCCGTCCGATCCCGGGGTTGCGGAGCCCGAACAGCAGCGGGGCAAGCTCCGCCGTGTGGTCCAGGTGGAGGTGGGTGAAGGCCACGGCGTCCGGATCCCCCAGGGAGATCCCGAGGACCGCCAGCTTCTGGAGGGTGCCCAGGCCGGCGTCGACCAGAAGAGTCACCCCCCCGCGGCGGACCAGGTGGCCGGCCGATCCCCGCTTCGGGTGCGGAACGGAGGTCCCCGATCCGAGCACGATCGTTTCCATGTCGTCCCGATTCGCCGCCCTGGGCCAACGGGGCTCAGGCGCAGTCGCCCCCCTCGTCCCGGATCTTCCCGACGGCGTGCGGGATCACGGAAAGGATCTCCTCGAGATTCTCCCTGGCCCCGCCGGGGCTGCCGGGGAGATTCACGATGAGGGTCCGGCCCCGGACGCCGGCGACCGCCCGGGAGAGCATCGCGGTCGACAGCTTCCGGAGACTTCCGGCGCGCATCGCCTCCGCCATCCCCGGGATCTCCCGGTCGAGCACTTCCCGGGTCGCCTCCGGGGTGACGTCCCGCGGGGCGACGCCGGTCCCGCCGGTCGTCACGACGAGATCGAGGCCGAGAACGTCGGAGAAATGGCGCAGGGTCCGGCGGATGAACTCCACCTCGTCCGGGATGACCACCCGCTGCTCCACCGAGGCGGGAAGGGAGGCGAGAAGGGCCGCGACCGCCGGGCCGGAGCCGTCGGACCGCTCTTTCCGGAAGGAGCGGTCGGACACCGTCACGACGGCGGCGCGGATCACTCCCCCACCTCGACCCGGTCTCCGGGGGCGACCCTCCCTCCCCGGAGCACCCGCGCGAACACCCCCTCGCGCGGCATCACGCAATCCCCCGCTTGAATGTAGATCGCGCAGCGGTCGTGGCACTCCTTGCCGACCTGGGTGATCTCGAGCAGCGCCTCCCCGACCCGGAGCTTTTTCCCGATTCCCAGCTGCGGAAGGTCGATTCCCTCGACGGTCAGGTTCTCGGCGAAATCCCCGGGGCCCACGGAAAGACCCCGGTCGCGCATCTTTCCGATGCTCTCCTCCCCCAGGAGACTGACCTGCCGGATCCCGGGCCCGGCGTGGGCGTCCCCCCGGACCCCGTGCTCCCGCTCCAGGACGACGGAGGGCTCGGGAACCTTCTTCTCCCCCTTCCGTCCGCTCCGGGAGACCGCGACCACCTTCCCGGTCCGCACCGCCATCGCTACCTCAGGAGATTGCTCTTGAAGATCAGCTTCTCGTGGTCCTCCCCGTCCTCGGGGAAGCTGGCGTGGCCGAAGCGGAGATCGACGGCCAGCCCCTTCATGTGCGCCTTCATCTCCTCCACCTCGGTGGTGATCGACTTCTTGATCCGGGGGATCGCGCTCATCCGGCCGTCCTCCGCCTCGGGAAGGATCATCCCGAACTTCCACTCGCTGATCCTGGCCACCACGTCGTACTCCCGCAGGCAGCTCCGGAGCACCTTCGCCATCCGCTGGATCACCCACTCCTCCCGGTCGACCGCGGAGAACCCCTTCCCCGGGACCCTCGGGTTGACCTCGCAGATCATCAGGACGAGCCGCCGCTGGAACCGCTTGGCCCGGCTGAGCTCGTGGAGGATCCGGCTCTGGAAGTACTGGAGCGTCGGGAGCCCCGTGGAGCCGTCGAGGTTCTTCAGCCGCTCGTTCCTCTCGAACACGATCGAGTTCGCGATCGCCTTCTCGGCGTACCGGATGAACCGTTCGAAGGTCCCCAGGTCGTCCCCGGTGAAGGAGGCCGGGTAGAAGGTCTTGTGCGGGAACTTGTCGAACACCGAGAGGGTTCCCAGGATCTCCCCCTCCCGCTTCAGGGGGAAGCACATCATCGTGCGGGCGAGGCCGGCGAACTCCCCCCACCCCTCCTCTTCCGCCACGTCCCGCACGAGGACCGACGGGGTTCCCTTCAGGATCTCGGTGACCGCCTTCTTGTCCATCCGGAAGAGGTCCTGCTGGTCCCCTTCGCCCTTCATCCCGAAGAACTCCCGGATGCCGTACTTTCCGGTCTGGACGTCCAGCAGGCGAATCACGCAGGACTCCGCCTCCAGGATGAGGGAGGCGGAGGTCGCGACGAGCTTGAGCAGCCTCGACAGGTCGAGCGTGGAAATGATGTTGATCCCCGCCTCGTTGATCGCGGCGATCTTCGTCATCCGCTGGGCGGCGGATTCCTCCCGCAGGGAGACCCCGACCGAATCGGACAGCAGGACCGACCCCTCGCGGAGCCCCTCGATCCTCTCCGCGGGAACGCCGGTCTCGGAGACCGACTGGACGACGAAGACCCCGAGCGGATCGCCTCCGGAGGAGAGGGGGAAGAGGAAGACCTCCCCCCGCAGCCGGCTCCCGGGGGAGCGGTGCACCTCGCCCAGCGTGACGGGCCGCCGCTCCCGCAAAGCAAGTTCCTCGATCGTCCCGCCCGAGGAGAAGGAGAGGACCTGTGCGCCCGGCGAGACGCGCATCGTGGTCGACTTGATGAAGAACTCTTCCGTGTCCCGGTCGAACAGAAGCACGGAGGCGACGGCCCCCGGGAGGAACCGCCCCGCGGCCGCGCAGAATTCCCGGAGCCGCTCCTCGATCGGTTTCCCCGACCGGAGGATGTCGCCCGTCTGCCTCAGAAAATCGGATGGCATGTCACTCACTCTCCCCCTCCAGCGACACGCGGATCCGGAGCCGGACCGGATTCCCATCGGCGTCGAGGAACACGGCCGGCAGCACGGCGTGTCCTTCCGGCGACACGAACAGGTTTTCGAACTTCAGGAAGGTCAGCCCTTCCCCGGTCTCCACGGAAATCCCCACGGCCGGCGGCGTCTCCCGCACGGGCGCGGAGGGCCGCTCGGGAAGGTCGATCTCGATCTCCTCGAAATCCTCCGCGGAGACGAACCCCTCTTCGACCGCCGCACCCGTGTCGACTCCGGAAGACAGCAATCCCGCGACCCCCAAGGCTTCCGTTTCCTCCCCGTCCTCCGCCTTCCCCGGCGCAAGCTCGACTTCCTCCTCGATCTCCGCCGTTTCCCGGAGTTCCTCGAAATCGGCGATCTCCTCCAGCCCCTCCGATCCCTCGCCCGGCCGGGCTTCCGCCTCCTGGCTCTGGAACTTCTCGCCGATCGTCGTGCCCGCCAGGTCCTCGAACTCCTCCGACTCCGCCGTCTCCCCGGGCATGAGGAGCGTCTTCCGGAGGCTTTGGAACACCTTCCGGGAAATCGCGACCAGCGTCTCGGTCACCCCGACTCCGTTGACGGCGATCCCCTCGTAGGACGGAACGTGCATGGGATTGAGCTTGGCGTTCAGCGTCTTCACGGTGTCGATGTGCTTGAGGTCCCGCTTGTTGTACTGGATCACGAAGGGAAGCTCTTCGAGCTTCTTCCCGTAGGTGGCGAGATTTTCCCGAAGGTTCTTCAGGCTCTCCAGGTTGCTGCTGATCATGTCGACCTGGGAGTCGGCGACGAACACGACCCCGTCCACCCCCTGCAGGACAAGCCGCCGAGTCGCGTTGTAGAACACCTGGCCGGGAACGGTGTAGAGGTGGAACCGGACCTTGAACCCCTTGATCTCCCCCAGGTCCACTGGAAGGAAATCGAAGAAGAGGGTCCGGTCCGTTTCGGTGGGAAGGGAGATGAGCCTCCCCTTCTGCTCGGGACGGAGCATCTGGTGCACCATCTCGATGTTCGTGGTCTTCCCCGAGAGACCCGGCCCGTAGTAGACGATCTTCGCGCTCAGTTCCCTCGTAGCGTAGTTGAACAGTGCCATCGGTTCCCCCGGATCCTATTTTCTGGACACCACGACCCGCCGCTTTGCCTCCCGCGAGACGGCCGCCGGGATGTTCCGGTTCGCCGCCAGGAGGGAAAGCTCCTGCACGGAGAGGTGTCCGAGGAACCGCATCGCCAGCGACACCGGCGTCCTGGGGTTCGACACCAGGAGCATCTTCACCCGCCGGTTCTTCGACCACTCGCGGCTCTCGCCGATGGCGCGCAGCACGTCCTCGTTCGTCAGCGAGGACCCCGAATATTCCAGCACGTCCAGTTCGGAGAGGCGGGGGCTGTTCGCCACCGCCCGGGCCACGAGATGGTTCGCATCCCGCGACAGGATCTTCCTCACATCCCGGTTCCCCCTCGTCGCCAGTTCCACCTTCTTCGGCATCGGCAGCCCGGAGACGTAGGTCTGCAGCGATCCCCGGACCTCCTCGGGAACCTCCCGGTCCTCCGTCAGGCTGACCTTCACCTTCCCCCTGTCGTCCTGCTCCGCGATCATTCCTCGGCCTCTTCCCCCATCTCCTTCCGGGCCTCTGCGATGACCTTGTCGGCGACCTGCGCCGGAACCTCCTCATAGTTCGACATCCGCATGGTGAACTGGCCCCTCCCCGAGGTGATCGAGCGCAGGTCCGAGGAGTACCGCAGGACCTCCGCGAGGGGAACCAGCGTCTTCACGATCTGGCTTCTCCCCCGCGCCTCCACCCCCAGCACGCGACCCCGGCGGCTGTTCAGGTCGCCGATGATGTCCCCGACGTTCTCCTCGGGGACGACGATCTCCATCTCCATGATCGGCTCCAGCAGGACCGGCCTCGCGTCGGCCACCGCCTTCTTGAACCCGAGCGACCCCGCGATCTTGAACGCCATTTCGGAGGAGTCGACATTGTGGAAGGACCCGTCGAAGACGGTCACCCGGGCGTCGACCACCGGGTAGCCCGCGACCACCCCCTTGACCATCCGCTCGACGACCCCCTTCTCGACGGCGGGGATGTACTGCCTCGGGATCGACCCCCCCACGATCGCGTCCACGTACTCGAACCCCGCGCCGCGCGGCAGCGGCTCCACCTTGAGCCAGCAGTCGCCGTACTGTCCGCGTCCGCCGGTCTGCTTCTTGTACTTCCCTTGCGCCTCCGCCTTCCCCTTGATCGTCTCCTTGTAGGGGATCTTCGGCGTGCGCAGCTCCACTTCCACCCCGAACTGGCGACGGAGCTTCTCCACCGCGACCTCCAGGTGGATCTCCCCCATCCCGGAGAGGATGAACTCCCGGGTCTGGGTGTCCTTCCCGAACTGGAGGGTCGGATCCTCCTCGATCATCCGGGAGAGAGAGCTGCCCAGCTTGTCCTCGTCGGAGCGGGTCTTCGGCCGGATCGCGAAGGAGATCACCGGCTCCCCCGCGGAAGGCGGCGGGTAGAGGATCGGGTGCTTCGGGTCGCAGAGAGTGTCGCCGGTGGAGGTCTCCTTGAACTTCGCGACGGCGACGATCTCGCCGGCAAATCCGGAACCGACCGGCTTCTGCTTCTTCCCCTCCAGCCGGAAGATCGCCCCGATCCGCTCCGTGGCGTTCTTCCCGGCGTTCAGCGGGGACATGTCGGGGGTCAGCGTGCCGGAAACTACCTTGAAGATGGAGAGCTTCCCGGCGTAGGGATCGGCCAGCGTCTTGAACACGAAGGCGGAGAAGGGGGCGGAGGCGGAAATCGGCCGCACCTCCTCGGTCTTCTTCTTCGGGTTGGTTCCCTTCCACTCCTTGCGGAAGGAGGGGTCCGGCAGGACGAGGTTGATCATCTCCAGGAGAGGCTGGATGCCGACGCACCGGGTCGCCGATCCGCAGAGGACCGGCAGGATCTTCATCGCGTGGACGCCGGCGGTGAACCCCTTCCGGATCTCCTCCTCCGAAAGCGGGGTCCCCTCCAGATACTTCTCCAGGAGGGAGTCGTCCGCCTCCGCCGCCGCCTCGACCACTTTTTCCCGCCCCTTCGCCGCGGCCTCGGCCAGTTCCTTGGGGATCTCCGCCGTGTCGTACTCCCCGGCCTCCCCCTTGTAGAGGAGGGCCTTCATCCCGAAGAGGTCCACGACCCCCCGGAATTCCGCCTCGGCGCCGATCGGGATCTGCACCGGGACGGCATGGACCTTCAGGATCTCCTGGATCTCCTGCACCGCCTTGCCGAAATCGGCCCGCTCCCGGTCCATCTTCGAAACGAAGGCCACGGCCGGAACCCCGGTGTCGCAAGCGAGGTGCCACATCTTCTCCGTCTGGACCTCGACCCCGGAGACGGCGTTCACCACGAGGACCGCCCCGTCCAGCAGGCGGAGGCAGGCGTGGGTGTCCGCCTCGAAATTGATGTACCCGGGCGTGTCCGCCACGGTGACCTCCACCTTGTTCCAGCTGTAGTGGTGGAAGGAGGTGCTGATGGTGATCTTGCGCCGGATCTCCTCCGGGTCGTAGTCGAAGTTCGAGCTGCCGTCGTCCACCTTGCCCATCCGGTCGGTGGCCTTCGCGATGAACAGGAGCGCCTCGGCCAGCGTCGTCTTCCCCGCCCCGCCGTGCGCGATGATCCCCACGTTTCGCAGTTGTTGGATGTCCACGTCCGACTGTCCCTCCTCGTTGGGGATCCCGTTCCGCTACGGTCCGGAGGCCCGGTTTCTCTCGTATATTATACGCAGCCCCTCGAGAGTCAAATTCTCGTCGATCTCGTGGATTTTCGAGGACTCCTTCGCGAGGATCCCGGCCAGCCCCCCGGTGGCGACGACGACCGGATCGGAGCCAAGCTCCCGCTTCATCCGGTCGATGATCCCCTCCACGAGTCCCAGGTATCCGTAGAACAGCCCCGACTGCATCGCCGTAACGGTGTTCTTCCCGATCACCGACGGCGGCTTCGCGATCTCGACCCGCGGGAGCTTCGACGCCTGACGGAAGAGGGCCTCCGCGGAGATCCCGGCTCCCGGGGCGATGATCCCCCCCATGTAGTCCCCCTTCGAGGAGACGTAGTCGAAGGTCGTCGCGGTGCCGAAGTCCAGGACGATGCAGGCCTTGTTGTACCGGGCAAAGGCGGCGACGGCGTTCACGATCCGGTCGGCGCCGACCTCCTTGGGGTTGTCCATCTGGATCGAGATGCCGGTCTTGATCCCGGGCCCGACGACCAGCGGCTGGATCCCGAAGTAGCGGACGCAGAGTTCGATGATCGTCGGGGTCAGCGGAGGCACCACGGAGGAGAGGACGATCGCCGCGATCTCCTCCGAGGAGAAGTGGCTTCCGTCGTAGAGGTTCCGGACGAGGATCCCGTATTCGTCGCTCGTCTTCTCCCGGTCGGTCCACACCCTCCAGTGGTGAAGCAGCCGCTCCCCCTGGTACACCCCGAGCACCGTGTGGGTGTTCCCCACGTCTATGACAAGCAGCATCCCCCGGTCACCTCTCGAACTCGAGGATCTCCCCGCTGTGGATCCGTTCCCTGCCGCGGCCGCCTTCCGGGAGAAACAGCAGCGCCCCCTCTTCGTCCACCCGGATCGCCGTTCCCCGCTCCTCCCGGTCCCGGCGGCGCAGGAGCACCCGCTTCCCGGAGAGGAGGCAGCGGCGGTTCCATTCGGGAAGAAGGGGCGCCAGGCCGCCCGCCAGAAACCGCTGATACGCCTCCTCGAACCGGACGAGGAACCGGGACAGGAGCTCGACGCGCGGGAAGGAGCGTCCGGTCTCCCCGCGGAGGGAAGTCGCCGTCCGGCGGAGCTCCTCCGGGAAGTCTGCGGCTTCCGCGTTCACGTTCAGCCCGACGCCGATCACCACGTGCCGGAGCCGGTCCAGGTCCGAGGACATTTCGGCCAGGATCCCCGCCGTTTTCCTCCCCCCGAGAAACAGGTCGTTCGGCCACTTGAGGAATACCGGAAGCCCGGTCGCCTCCTCGACCGTGGAAGCCAGGGCGACCGCGGCGACCAGGGTCAGCCGGGGGGCCATCGGAGGCTCGAAGGGGGGGCGCAGCAGGAGAGACAGGTAGAGGTTCACCCCCGGGGGGGATTCCCACCTGCTCCCGAGCCGCCCGCGCCCTGCCGTCTGGGAATCGGCGCAGAGCACGGTTCCGTGTGGGGCTCCCGCCTCCGCGAGGTGGACCGCCCGGCTGTTGGTGCTGTCGGTGACCGGAAAAACGTGAAAGGATTTCCACATCGAGGCGTCGGGAAGACGGGAAAACAGTTCCTGTTTCTCGATCAGGTCGGGTCGCCCGAGGAGCCGGTACCCGGCCCCCCGGGCGCCTTCAATGCCGAACCCTCGCCGACGGAGCGTCTGGACCTGTTTCCACACGGCGGCGCGGGAGGCCCCCAGCCGCCGTCCGATCTCCTCCCCCGAAACGTAGCGTCCCGGGTGTTCCTCGAGTATCCGCCGGAGTTGTTCCGCCATCCCTCTCCCGTGTGCGATGTTTCAGGATAACCCTTCGTTCTATTAAGCATTCCGCACGGAAGGAAATCAACCAAAAGATGGGAGAAACCGCTCCGTGCGGAAGGAATGGAACCTGCAACTGCCCTTCTGGATTCCCCGAAAACGGGCAATCGTTATGGCGCCGGGGGGAAAAAGTGGAAAAAAGTAAACTTTTCAGGGAAAAATGCCGATGGGACGGATAAATCCCCACGCGGGGACCGGCGGTGGCGATCCAGTGGCGATCCTTCATCCCAAGGTGACGGTCCGCGGTACGATCCACGCGGCGGTCACGCTGTTCTTCTGGTGTCTTTTCGTGTACTGGTGGCTCCGGGTCATCCCGCAGACCTCCGCGCGGGATGCTGTCGGGGCGATCGTCCTGATCGCACTCACCATCCTGGCGACGACCGTCCTCACGCTGGTCTGGGTGCGCTACAACGTCGCCATCTTCCGGCGGAAGGGACCCAGGAAAGGCCTTCCCCCCGTGTCCGAGGAATGCGACGCCGACCGCCTCGGCAGAGGACTCGACCACCCGGGATATGATTCCCTGAAACGCTCCCGGGCCGTGGTCGTCTCCTGCGAGGGGGAACGCAAAAGCTTCTCGGTTCCCCGGAGCGTCTGACGATGGCGGAGATCCCCGGAATTCTCATCGCCTTCCAGCACACCACCGTCTACTGGATCATGCTCCTGTTCTTCGGCTTCTACCCGATCCTCTCCGCGATCGTCTGGCTCGTCACCTCGGCCATCTATTTCTCCGGAAAGGAAAAACTCCCCGGGGAGGCGGAGGCCGATCTCTACACCCTTCCCGACCCGCCTCCGGCGGTGTCGGTGCTCATCCCGGCCTATTGCGAGGAAAAGGTGATCGAGGCGACCGTCGAGGGGGCCCTCCGCATCGACTACCCGGACTTCGAAGTCGTCGTGGTGGACGACGGCTCGAAGGACGCCACCGTCGCCCGGCTCGCTCCCTACCTGGAGTCCGGGCGGATCCGGCTGATCCGGAAGACCGTGAACGAGGGGAAGGCGATGGCGCTGAACGACGCCCTGCTCTGCCTGAACGGGGAGATCGTGCTGACCATCGACGCGGACGCGGTCGTCGACCCGCAGATCCTGCTTCACATCGTTCCCCACTTCTCCTCCTCCCGGGTCGCCGCGGTGACGGGGAACCCGCGCGTCTCGAACCGGCGGACCCTGCTCAGCAAGATCCAGCTGATCGAGTTCACCTCGATCGTGGGCCTCCTGCGCCGGGCCCAGCGCGTGTGGGGGCGGATCCAGACCGTGTCCGGGGTCGTCGTGGCCTTCCGGAAGAAGGCGCTGTTCGACGTCGGGCTGTTCGACCCGTCGATGGCGACCGAGGACATCGACATGTCCTGGAGGCTCCAGATGCGATTCTGGGACATCCGGTACGAGCCCCGGGGGCTGGTCTGGATGCAGGTGCCGGAGACGATCGGCGCCTTCTTCTCGCAGAGGAAGCGCTGGGCCGTCGGGCTGGGGCAGGTCCTGCGCAGCCACCTCGGCATCCTCCTCCGGAGGAAGAACCTCCGGCAGTGGCCGGTGGCCTACGAGTCGGTGCTCTCCATCCTGTGGGCCTTCTGCTTCGTGATCCTGACCTCGCTCTGGATCTTCTCGTACGCGATCGGAATCCCGCCCGTGGGAGCCCACCCGATCCCGAACTTCTGGGGGATGACGATCGCCACGGTGTGCATTCTCCAGCTCACGGCAGGGGTCGCCCTCGACCGGCACTACGACCGTTCCATCCTCCCCTACGCCACCTACACGGTCCTCTACCCGCTGATCTACTGGGCCATCACCTCGACCGTCGCGTTCCTGTATACTCCGGTCGGGCTGCTCCGCAAGCGGCCCCGGATCACCCTCTGGAAAACGGAAAGGACCTGACCGTTGCCCGGGCTCTCCACCCTCAGGATCCTCCCCTTCCTGCTCGCCGCGTTCCTTCTTCTCGGAGGAGTCCCGCAGCCGCCCGCGTGCGCGCAGGAGCCCCCGACTCCCAGGAAGCGGGCCGAATCGCTTGCGGAGGAGGCGCGGCAGCACCGGGACCTGGGGGACCTCCCCCGGGCTCTCGGGAAGTTCCGGGAGTCGCTCGCCCTTCACCCCGGAGGGGGTACCTGGCGGGAGCTCGGAGACCTGTTCGCGGAGGCGGACCGGCACCGGGAGGCGGTCGACGCCTACCGCGCCGCGGCCACCGCGGATCCCTCGCTCGAGCCGGAGCTGCGGATGTCGATCGGAATCCAGCTCCTCTGGGCGGACCGGCCGAAGGAGGCGGTCCCCCTGCTGGCCTCCGTCGCCGAGAACCGTCCCCATGATCCGGAGGCCAGGCGCTACCTGGCGCTCGCCCTGCGCTGGTCCGACCGGCTCCGGGAGGCGGAAGGACTCTACCGGCAGATCCTGGAGAAGGATCCCCGGGACGACAGGGCGCGGCTGGGGCTTTCCGAGTCGCTCCTCTGGCAGGGCCGGTTCCAGGCGGCCGCGCGGGAGTACCGGCGCGTCCTGGAGGAACGGCCCGACGAACCGGAAGCCCTCACCGGCCTCTCCCGCGCCCGCCTGTTCCAGGACATGCCGGAGGAGGCGGAGGAATGGATTTCCCGCGCGGAAAAGGCCGCCCCGGGGATCCCGGAGGTCCGGGAGCAGTCGTTGAGGGTCCGGGAGCGGCTCGCCCGATACACGGAGTTCGGGTTCCGGGGATCCCGGGACTCCGACGAGCTTTCCTCCTACGAGCTGTCCCTTTCCGTCCACGGGCGGCCCGCCCGGGGGCTGGACCTGGACGGAACGGTGAGGCAGCTCTTCCTCCGCCAGGGATCGCCGGGGAAGGAGGACAACCTCGGCGCCGAGGATTCGGCCGACGGAACCGGCGGGTCGTTTTCCGCCGCCTGGCGCCGGTCCCCCGCGATCGGATGGCGCGCGGGGGTCGGGTCCACCCGGTACGACGTCGCCGACTTCCACCCCTGGTCGGCCAACCTCGGGGTGACGGCGAATCCCCGGGACACCTTCCAGCTCGACCTGGAATGGGAACGGGGGCACTGGGATTCCATCCTCTCCTTCCAGAACCGGGTCGTCCTGGACACGGTTAGCCTCACCGTGTCCAAGCACTTCGCCTGGAAGACGGAGGTCTCCGCCTCGGCCGCCCTCCTCTTCCACCGCAACGAGAACACCACGAACCAGGAGCGGGAAAACCGGGGAGCACGGTACGGCCTGACGATTACGCGGCGGCTCTATCTCCGGGGGGATGCCGCCTCCCTGGCGGGGATCCTCCGGTTCGGAGGACTCGGATTCGACCGCGACCTCGACGTGGGGGTGTTCGACCCCAAGCGGTACACGAGCCAGGAGGCGGGCATCGACTGGCGCTTCCGGCTCCGTCCGGGCTGGGAGTTCCACGGAACCGCCCTGGCGGGAGCCCAGCAGGAGAAAGGGGCGAAAAGCGGGCCGACCTACTCCGTGGAGGCGGCTCTGGACCGGAAGATCGGGCTCGGCGGAATTTCCATCGGCGGATTCGGTTCCGACTCCAACACGGGAGGGCAGGGAGAGGGGTTCCGCCGCTACGGCGGGCTATTCCGGGTACGGATACCGTTCTGAGGTCCCCGCCGCCTTTCCCCCGAGCAGACCGTCGGGGACCGGCCCGGACGCCGGGAGGACCGGGTAGATCCCCAGGCCGTTCACCATGGCGCGCCGCGCTCCGCGGACCTGCTCGCGCAGCTCCTCCGCGGGAACCCACGCCTCCTCCGACCAGTCGTACGCCTGTAGCTTGAGGAGAACGGGGGGAGGCTCCGACTCCCGTCCCGGCGGGGGAATCCACTTCCGGATCGCCCGCCTCGCGAGCGACTCCGTCCATGCTCCCGCGTCCTCCCGGCGCCCCTCCATCCGGGCGTAAGCCATCACCACGGTCAGGTCGTAGTCGGACAGGAACCGGCCGAAGTCCTGGGAAAAGCCCGGGTGGAGGGCGTCACGCTCCACGGCCGGGGCATACAGGTTGCGAGCGAAGAGGCAGTTCGGCCTCCACGCCAGCACCGCCGCCTTGATCTCCTCGATCATCCCCCGGATCGCGGCGGACTTGGCCTCCGGGGATCCGTTTCCGCTTCCCCGGAGCCGTTCCCCCTCGAGCATGAAGGCGTCGTCGTCGAAGAGGATCCCCCGGATCGGCAGGTAGACGGCGATGTCGGAGAAGAAATCCACCGCCGCGCGGCGCGCCCCCTCGAGGTCCGGCGAGAGCCTCCGGTACCAGGGGGCGGGGCTCTTCCCCGCGCCTTTCTCCCCGGCAGGGATCCTCCACTCCGGATGCTTCTCCCACTCCCAGGAGAGGTTCATGACCGGGGCGCGGATCCAGACGCGCAGCCCCGCCCGGGAAAAGAGGTGGGCCGCCATCGACCAGACGTCGGCACGGACGGCCACCTGGTGGTTCATGAACCAGACCGCCCGGAAGAACCCGTCGCCGCCCGGGTCCGGGCACCCCTGGAGAAAGACGTCGGTGGCGCCGAGACGCAGGATCCGGTCCTTGAGCAGCTCGAGCCTGAGCCGGAACATGGCCGGATCGGGGTCGTACACCTCGTCCAGGTCCGCCTGCGCGGCCCGCACGGTCGGCCGGGGGTCGAACAGCCACCGCACGCTCTTCCCGTCGATCCCGCTCCCCCGGTACACCATCACACGGGGCAGATATCCGCCCGAAAGGTCCCCGGGGGCGGCGGGGACGCCGTCGAGCCCCAGCGTCGCCGTGAACCCTTCCTCCGCCGCGATCCGCCGGGCGACCGCCGTGTGCTCCCCGTAGGGCCACGCCAGGAAGGACACGTCGTGCCCGAGCCGCTCCCCCAGGATCCTCCGGGATGTCCGGAGATCCTTCCGGATCCGGCTCCAGTATTCGTCCCGATCCTCGTACCGCTTCTCCCCGACCCGGTAGAGGCGGGTCGTGACCGCCGGATCGGTGTCCCGGTACGGGTTCGACGCCACGTAGCGGTGCAGGTCGTGGCTGTGGGAGGCGATCTCCACCAGGCCGCTCCGGTCCGCCTCCCGGACCTGGTCCCAGGACATCATGGGGGGCAGATCGGGAGGAGGGCGTTCGAGGAACGAGGTGACCACCGCCAGTGTCGCCTTGACCCCCTCTTCCCGGAGGATCGGGAGGACCGCCTCCGAAAAACTCCGGTACCCGTCGTCGAAGGTCAGCACGGCGACGCGGGGAGGGATCTTCTCCGGGCGGCCCCGGAAGGCCAGAAGCTCCGACAGGGAGAGGAAGGTCCATCCTCCCTGCTTGAGGCTGCGGACCTGTGCGCGCAGCAGGGAGGGGGAGATCGTGATCGACGGAGCCCCCGGCCGGTCCGAGATGTCGTGATAGCAGAGGACGGCGATGACGGGAGAGCCCGCGGCGGCGGCCGTCCGCCGCTCCTGCGCCAGGGAGCGGATCCCCGGGGGCGTCTCCGCGGCCCGGACCGACGACGCTGCAGCGAGCAGGAGGAGCGCGAGCCGGAAGGGCAGTCCCCGGCTCAGACCGTCACCTTCCCCCGATAGATGCCGAACACTTCCCGCAGGACGTCGGAGATTTCCCCGAGCGTGGCGTAGGACTTCACCGCCGCGAGGATGGGGACCATCAGGTTCTCCGTCCCGCGGCAGGCCTTCCCCAGGGCCGCGAACGCCGACAGGACCGCCGCCGGATCCCGCCGTTTCCGCAGGGCCGCAAGCCGCTTCCGCTGCTCCCGCTCCACCCTCGGGTCGACGGTGAGCAGATTTTCCGGCCTCGGCTCCTCGACCTCGAAGGCGTTCACGCCGACGAGGATCCGTTCCTTCCGCTCGATCTCCTGCTGGTACCGGAAGGCGGCGTCCTGGATCTCCTTCTGGATATACCCGCGGTCGATCGCCCGGACCACCCCGCCCATCCCGTCGATCCGGGCGAGATATTCCTCCGCCTCCCGCTCCAGGGCGGAGGTCGTCGCCTCGACGAAATAGGACCCGCCGAGCGGATCGACCGTGTCCGCGACGCCGCTCTCGTGCGCGATCACCTGCTGGGTCCGCAGCGCGATCCGGACCGATTCCTCGGTGGGCAGGGAGAGCGCCTCGTCCCGGGAATTCGTGTGGAGCGACTGGGTGCCTCCGAGCACCGCCGCCAGCGCCTGGAGCGTCACCCGGACGACGTTGTTGTCCGGCTGCTGCGCGGTCAGCGACGAGCCGGCCGTCTGGGTATGGAACCGGAGCATCCAGGAGCGGGGGTCCTTCGCCCGGAACCGCTCCCGCATGATCCTCGCCCAGAGGCGGCGGGCCGCCCGGTACTTCGCCACCTCCTCCAGGAAGCTGTTGTGCGCGTTGAAGAAGAAGGCGAGACGCGCGGCGAAGGAATCGACGGACATCCCCGCGTCGATCGCCGCCTGGACGTAGGCGATCCCGTTCGCCAGGGTGAAGGCGATCTCCTGCGCCGCCGTCGACCCCGCCTCCCGGATGTGGTACCCGGAGATGCTGATCGTGTTCCACCGAGGCACCCGGTCCTTGCAGTAGGCGAAGATGTCGGTGATGATCCGCATCGAGGGGGCCGGGGGATAGATGTAGGTCCCCCGCGCGATGTACTCCTTCAGGATGTCGTTCTGGATCGTCCCGTTCAGAGACTCCGCCGGCACCCCCTGCTTCTCCCCCACCGCGATGTACATGGCGAGCAGGATCGCCGCCGTGGAGTTGATCGTCATCGAAGTGGAGACCTCCCCGAGGGGGATCCGGGCGAAGAGGACCTCCATGTCCTCGAGGGAGTCGATCGCGACCCCGACCTTCCCGACCTCGCCGAAGGCCATCGGGTGGTCCGAGTCGTACCCCATCTGGGTGGGAAGGTCGAAGGCCACCGACAGGCCGGTCTGCCCCTGCTCGAGGAGGAACCGGTACCGCCGGTTCGACTCCCGCGCGTCCCCGAACCCCGCGTACTGGCGCATCGTCCAGAAGCGCCCCCGGTACATGGTCGGCTGGACCCCTCGGGTGAACGGGTACTCCCCGGGGAACCCCGCGTCCCGGAGATAGTCGAACGCCTCCAGGTGGCCGGGATCGCAGAGCCGCTCGATCTCCGACCCGGAGGTGCTCTCGAAGCGCTTCGCCCGCTCCGGGGCCTTCGCCGTCACGGGCAGGAGGGTCTCCCGCTCCCACCGCCCTCTCGCCTCCCGGATGCGGGACCCTTTCCCCGTCGCCTTGCCCCGCTTCGCCATCCCGCCCCCCGCTATTCCACCAGGAGCAGCTTCGCTCCCGACTCGACGATCTCGCCTTCCTTCACGAAGATCTCCTTGACCTTTCCCGCGAGCGCCGACTTGAGCTCGTTCTCCATCTTCATCGCCTCGACGACGATCACCCCCTGGTCAACCTGGACCTCCTCCCCTCCCTTCACCAGCAGCTTGACGACCTTCCCCGGCATCGGGGAGGTGAGCAGCGCTTTCCCGGCCGCCCCCTTCCCCCCGGAGCGGACCAGCGCCTTGTGCTGCTCGTTCATCAGCGAGAACTTGTAGCAGTCCCCTCCGATCAGGACCTCGTACTCGTCCTCCCGGTGGTGGACATCCACCTCGAACGCCCGCGCGCCGCACAGGAGAGACCAGAGGCTCTCCTGGACCTGGTGGGCGTCGACCAGGTGCTCCGTCCCGTCGATCGTCACCTTGTAGCGGGCGACCCCGACCTCCTCCACCGCAACCTGGACTTCCCTCTCCCCGATCGTGGCGATATAGTTCATGGTCCGCTCCTACAGGGTTTTCCGCACGCCGGGGCGGGAGGAATATCTCCACATCGAGACCGGTTCCCCCGCCTCCGCGGGCCGCCGGGCGACGGCGCGCTTCCTCTCGTCCAGGAAGAGCTGGACCGCCGCGGTGATCAGGGCGGCATCCGGCTCGGGGAGTTCCCGCTCCCGCTCCTCCTTGAAGAAGACCTTGTCGATGAAATTCGTGTCGAAGGTTCCCTCGAGAAAATGCCGGTTGCTCATCACGCGGATGTGGAAGGGGATCGTCGTCTTGACCCCCGTCACGACATATTCCCGCAGCGCCCGCTTCATCCGGGCGATCGCCTCCTCGCGGGTCTTCCCCCAGGCGATCAGCTTGGAGATGATCGGGTCGTAGAAGATCGGGATCTCGAACCCCTCGAAGACCCCGGAGTCGTCCCGCACCCCGGGCCCGCCGGGCGTCCGCAGCGACGTGATCCTCCCCGGGCAGGGCATGAAGTTCCGGTCGGGGTCTTCGGCGTAGACCCGGCACTCGATCGCGTGCCCGTCCTGCCGGACCTCCTCCTGCCGGATTGAGAGCGGCAGGCCGGCGGCAATCCGGATCTGTTCCTTGACGATGTCGACCCCGGTGACCATCTCCGTGACCGGGTGCTCGACCTGGAGCCGGGTGTTCATCTCGAGGAAGTAGAAGTTCCGGTTCCTGTCCACGAGGAACTCGATCGTCCCGGCCCCTTCGTAGCGGACCGCGCGTGCGGCATCGATCGCCACCTTCCCCATGGCCGCACGGATTCCCGGGGTGATGATCACCGAGGGGGATTCCTCGATCACCTTCTGGTGACGCCGCTGGATCGAGCACTCCCGCTCGCACAGGTGGACGTAGTTCCCGTGCCGGTCCCCGAGGATCTGGATCTCGACGTGCCGGGGGTTCTCGATATACTTCTCGAGGTAGACCGAATCGTCGCTGAAGGCCGATTTCGCCTCCGACTTCGCCATCCGCAGCGCGGAGCGCAGGTCGCCCTCTCCCTGGACCAGCCGAAGCCCCTTCCCGCCGCCGCCGGCGGTGGCCTTGAGCATGACCGGGAACCCGATCTGCTTCGCCACGCGGAACACCTCTTCCTCCGTGGCGATCGGCTCCAGCGTCCCGGGGACCACCGGAACCCCCGCCGCCTGCACCGTCTTCCGGGCGAGCGTCTTGGACCCCATCGTCCGCATCGAATGGGCGGAAGGGCCGATCAGCTTGATCTTCTCCTTTTCGCACCGCTCGGCGAAGACGGGGTTCTCCGCCAGGAAGCCGTACCCAGGGTGGATCGCTTCCGCGCCGCTTTTTTTCGCGACGTCGATGATCTTGTCGATCACGAGGTACGATTCCGACGCGGGGGACGGCCCGATGAGGTACGCCTCGTCGGCGTACCGGACGTGGAGGGCGTGCCGGTCGACATCGGAGTAGACCGCCACCGTCCGGACCCCCATTTCCCGGCAGGCCCGCTCCACGCGGACTGCGATCTCTCCCCGGTTCGCAATCAGGATTTTCTGGAACAAGGCCGGCCTCCTCTACAGGGGAATGTTGCCGTGCTTGCGCGGCGGATTGGATTCCCTCTTGTTTTTGAGCATCTCGAAGGCCTTGATGACCTTGGGGCGCGTCTCTTCCGGCAAAATGACCTCGTCGATGAACCCAAGCTCGGCCGCCTTGTAGGGAGAGGCAAAGCGCTCGCGGTAGTCGGCCACCAGCTCCGCCTTGGTCTTCTCCGGATTGTCCGACTTGACGAGCTCCTTCCGGAAGATGATGTTCACCGCGCCCTCCGGCCCCATCACGGCGATCTCGGCGGTCGGGTACGCGTAGTTCACGTCTCCCCGGATATGCTTGGAAGCCATGACGTCGTAGGCCCCGCCGTACGCCTTCCGGGTGATGACCGTCACCTTCGGGACGGTCGATTCGGCGAAGGCGTACAGAAGCTTCGCCCCGTGCTTGATGATCCCCCCGTATTCCTGCCCGCTCCCCGGGAGAAAGCCGGGGACGTCGACGAAGGTAAGGAGGGGAATGTTGAAGGCGTCGCAGAACCGGACGAACCGGGCTCCCTTGATCGAGGAGTTGATGTCGAGGCAGCCGGCGAGAACCGCCGGCTGGTTGGCCGTGATCCCGACGGGCCGGCCGTTCATCCGCGCGAAGCCGATGACGATGTTCTTCGCAAAATGTTCCTGGACCTCGAAGAAATAGCCGTCGTCCACCACCTTCTTGATCACGTCCCGGATGTCGTACGGCTTCGTCGGGATGTCCGGTACGAGCTGGTTCAGGCTCTCGTCCATCCGGTCGGGGGGGTCGTTGGTGGCGATGACCGGAGGGTCTTCCATGTTGTTCTGGGGAACGAACGAGAGGAGTTCGCGGATCAGGAACAGGCACTCCTTCTCGTCCTCGGCGGCGAAGTGGGCGACGCCGCTGCGTTCGTTATGGGACATCGCACCGCCCAGCGCCTCCTTGGTGACCTCCTCGTGGGTCACCGTCTTGATGACGTCGGGGCCGGTCACGAACATGTAGGAGGTGTTCTTCACCATCAGGATGAAGTCGGTGATCGCCGGGGAGTAGACCGCCCCTCCCGCGCAGGGCCCCATGATGGCGGAGATCTGCGGGACGACTCCCGAATAGAGCGTGTTCCGCAGGAAGATGTGGGCGTACCCGGCGAGGCTCTGAACCCCCTCCTGGATCCGGGCTCCCCCCGAATCGTTGATGCCGATGACCGGCGCCCCGTTGCGCGAGGCGTGGTCCATGATCTTGCAGACCTTCTGCGCGTAGGTCTCCGAGAGGGAGCCGCCGAATACGGTGAAGTCCTGGGCGAAGAGGTAGACGAGCCGTCCGTTGATCTGCCCGTACCCGGTGACGATCCCGTCGCCCAGGAACTTCTCCATCTCGAAATCGGTGCAGCGGTGCTGGACGAAGCGGTCCAGCTCCACGAAGGAGTTCGGGTCGAGGAGAAGGTCGATCCGTTCGCGGGCGGTGAGCTTGCCCTGGGCATGCTGCGTCTCGATCCGCTTCCCGCCTCCCCCCTCCAGCGCGAGCGCATTCTTCCTGCGGAGCTCGTCGAACTTCCCCTGAAGTGACATGCGATCCCCCCCGGGCGGTGTGAGAAACGGAGATAACGTTCCATACCATCCCGCCTTGCGGGATGTCAACGTCGGGAAATCTTTCGGAAAACCAGCTCCGCGAGGTGGACCACCCGAAGGGAGGGCGCCGACCGGGCGGCCATGTCCCGCATCTGGAGGATGCAGCCGGAGCAGGAGGTCGCAATCACGGAGGTCCCCCCCCGCTGCGCGAGCAGGACCTTGTTCTCCCCGATCCGGCCGGAGGTCGGGTAGTCGCGCACGTTGAAGGTGCCGCCGTACCCGCAGCAGAGGGAGGCCCCCTCCATCTCCCGGTAGGAGCCGCCCGCCGTTCTGCGCAGCAGCTCCCGCGCCTCCTCCCCCTTCCCGAGTGTCCCCGACAAGTGGCAGGGGTCGTGGTAGCCCACGGTTCCGCCACCCGCCCCCGGTTCCGGGAGGCGGGAGAGCGCCCCCGACGAGAGGAGAAATCCGGCGTAGTCCTCGCACCTTTCGGATACCCGCTCGGCGGCGGGACGCAGCGGGTGGTCCTCCTCCAGCAGATAGAACATGTTCCTCCGGAACATCAGGAGGCAGGAGCCGCAGGGGAAGACGACCTTCCCGGTCCCCGAGTCCGCAAGGCGCCGGACATTTTCCTCGACGTTCGCCAGGGCCGCCTCCCGGTCGCCGGAGACCATCGCGGGAAGCCCGCAACAGGCCCCCCCGCGGTACACGGAGACGCTGTTCCCGGACCGCCGGATCGTTTCGTAGGCGGCCCGCCCCACCTCGGGAAAGACATGGTCGAAGACGCAGCCGGGGAAGAGGGTCACCTCCCCCCGCCCGGCCTCCCCCGGAAGGAGGGAGCCGGTCAAATGCTCCCGCGGGAGGGCCGGCAGGGTCCGCCCGGAAAGGCCGAACGCCTCCGGGAACCGGTAGTGAAGCCCGCTCGCGGTGGGAACTCTCCGGAGCAGGAGCCGCTGCCCGGCGGCCGCCGCGACCCGCGCGGCCCCCTTCGCGGTGTCCGAGCCCATCACCTTTCCGAACAGGACCCGTTTCCAGGCCGGGATCCCCAGTTCCTCCGCGAGGGCGGCCCTCCCCTTCAGGAGAATCTCTTCGACGGGGACCTGGTTGGGGCAGCCCCGCTCGCAGCGCCCGCAGAGGAGGCAGTCGGAGAGCGCCTCCCGGAGATTTTCCGCGCTCCCCTTCCCGTCCCGGGAGGCCGCGTCCAGGAGGGCGATCTTCCCCCGGGCGACGGCGGTCTCGGCCTTCCTCTCCGGATAGAGGGTGCAGACCGTACGGCAGGTCCCGCACTTCGAGCAGGCGGCGATCCGGGAGGCGATCCCTGCGTCCTTCATGCCCTGACCGCCTGCTCGTCCGGGAAGATCTTCCCCGGGTTCAGGATCCCGTTCGGGTCGAAGCAGGCCTTCAGCCGCTTCATCACGGAGACGCCGAGCGGCCCCACCTCCATTTCGAGGAACGGCGCCTTCGAGATCCCGATGCCGTGCTCCCCCGAGATCGTACCGCCCAGCTCGATGGTTTTTCGGAAGATCTCGGCCACCGCCTCGTCGGCCCTCCGGCGTTCCTCCAGGTCGGTCCCGGAGAGCATCAGGTTCACGTGGACGTTGCCGTCCCCCGCGTGGCCGAAGGTGACGATCTTCAGGTTCTTCCGGACCGCCAGCTCCGACAGGAAGTCCATCATCGCGGGGAGCCGGCTGCGCGGGACGACGATGTCCTCGTTGATCTTCACCGGGTTCACCTTCCGGAGCGCGGGGGAGATCGACCGGCGCAGCTTCCACAGCCGCTCCCGCCCGTCTGCGTCGGAGGCCCTCCGGACCTCGACCGCGCCGAACCGGAGGCAGGCCTCCTCCACCCGGACAGCCTCCGCCGCCGTGGAATGCGCCGGACCGTCCACCTCGATCAGCAGGGCGCACCCGGTTTCCTCCGGCACCGGCAGCCCCGCCGCCTCCCGGACGCAGTCGATCGCCGTGCGGTCCATCATCTCCAGGGCGCAGGGAACGATCCGCTCCCGGACGATCCCGGCCACCGCCCTCGACCCCTCCGAGTTGCTTCGGAAGAAGGCCACCAGCGTCTCGACCGTCTCGGGGTGGGGGATCAGCCGGAGCGTCGCCTTCGTGACGACCCCCAGCGTTCCCTCGGACCCGACGAGCATGCGGGTGAGGTCGTACCCCACCACCCCCTTGACGGTGGAGACGCCGGTGCGGATGAGCTCCCCCGTCCCCAGGACCGCCTCCAGCCCCAGGACATAGTCCCTCGTGACGCCGTACTTGACCGCGCACATCCCGCCCGCGCATTCGGCGATGTTTCCCCCGATCGTGCAGAACCGCTGGGAGGCCGGGTCGGGCGGGTAGAAGAGGCCGCGGCGGCGCACCTCCTCCTTCAGCCGCTCGGTCACCACGCCCGGCTCGACGACCGCGACCAGGTTCTCCTCGTCGATCGACAGGATCCTGTCCATCCGCTCCGTGGAGAGCACCAGCCCTCCGCGGACCGGCACCGATCCTCCGGAGAACCCCGAGCCGGCCCCCCGGGGGATCACCGGAAAGCGGAGCTCGTTCGCGAGGAGGATCGCCCTGCGGACCTCCTCGGCGGTCTCCGGGAAGGCGACCGCGTCGGGGAGATGCTCCTTCCCCGTGGCGTCGTAGGAATAGCAGACCCGCTCTTCCCGGGAGGTCCGGAGGCGTCCCCCGAAGATCCCGCGGAGGGCGGAAATTGCAAGTTCATCCATCGGATTATGGTATCACGAGGAGAGGATCCGGCAGGAGCGGCGGGGTCAGGATCGCTGCCCGCGGCTCTTCTTCAGGAATGCCCCGAGCGCCCTGTCCTGCCGGCCGATGTGCTCCACGAGCCAGCTGCCGATCCAGTCGGCCAGCCGGACCGCCAGCTCCGGGGTGGCCCCGTCGCGGTCGATCGCCTCCCGCAGGTCGTAGAAGTAGGATATGAAGGCGGTGTGCTCGGCCTTGTGGGAAGGAAACGCGGGGTAGTACAGTCGCTTCATGTAAAGCTCCTCGAGGGCGAAGTGGTTCAGGACATACTCCTCGAGAAAGACGACCGTCTTCGCGGCCTCGCCGGTCCCCCCTCCCCGGCCCGCCTCCTCGATCAGCGAGGCGGCGGCGTCGAACAGGTCCCGGTGCTGTCCGTCGATCGTTTCCACCCCGACGGCCAGATCTTCCGTCCAGCGGATCGCCATACGGCTCTTCTCCGTTTCCCCCGGTTCCGTTCCCTCACCCGCCCAGAGAGTGGACGAAGGCGGAGAGGACGTCGTTGACCTCGGACGCATTCTCGAGCGCCACCATGTGCCCCGCTCCGGGGAGGATCTTCAGGACCGCCCCCGGAATCCTCGTGGCCAGGAATTCCGCGTACCGCAGCGGCGTGAGCCGGTCCTCGCCGCCGGCGACGACGAGGGTGGGAAGGCGGATCTCCCCGAGCCTTTCCCGGACGTCGAACCCGTCGCAGGCCCGGAAATCGGACAGGAAGGTTTCCGGACGGGTGGAGAGGATGTCCTTCGACACGTCCTCCTTCAGGTAGGGGGCGGACGCCCCCGCCATCATCATCTCGGCCAGCTCCCGCGCGAATTCCCGGAACCGCATCCCGATCCCGTCCGTGATGACCGGGCTCACCTTCAGCTTCGCCCCGGTGGCCACCAGCACCAGCGCCTCCAGCCCCCCGATCCGGTCGAGCGCCGCCTGCAGGGCGATCGCACCGCCCATCGAGTGGCCCGCGAGGACGAACCGCCCAAGTCCCGCCTCCCGGACGAACTCCCGCAGCCACGCGGCATACTCCCCGATCGACGTCCGGGGCGGCCCCGGGGATCCGCCGTGCCCGGGAAGGTCGGGAATCACCAGCCGCGCGGTCCCCTTCAGCCCCGCCCACTGGTCCCGCCAGGAATGGTGCGTTCCCCCCGCACCGTGGAGGAACAGGATCGTGCGCCCGGCCGGCTGGATCGTGTCCTGGTAGTGCACCTGCTTTCCCGCGACGACGGCTTCCGGCATGGCGGACCTCCGGGAAAGATTCGTTCCAGTATAGCCAAAAAAGGAACGCTCCCCCGCCAAGAATTGTCTTGAGACGCACCCCGAGGTTCCGGCGTATACTATCCGCCGAATTTCCGGAAGGAGGCGTTCATGAAAACCGTCGGCCGCGAAATCCTCTGGAATCTCCCACACTCGGCCGCCGTGATCCTGTACTCCCTGTTCGGGGTGGTCCTGCTCGTCTTCGCGTGGGGGATGTACGAGCGGATCGGCGGATACCTCCGGGGCCGCGCGGAGCGGGAGGACCGTCTGGACGACCTTTTCGCGCGCCTCCTCGACGCCGTGCGGATCGGGCTCGGGCAGACGAAGGTGCTGGAGCGGAAGATCGGCGGGCTGATGCACCTCGCCATCTATTCCGCCTTCATCGTCCTCTTCATCGCCACCTGTCTCGTCGCGGTCGAATTCGACCTCGGCGTGCGGATCCTGGACGGGAACTTCTACATCGTCTTCAAGCTCTTCACGACCACCTTCGGGCTGCTGCTCCTGGTCGGCATCGCGGTGGCCCTTGTACGGCGATACCTCTTCCGCCCGGAGGGGCTGACCCGCGACGGGGACGACCTCCTGCAGCTGCTCCTGATCGGCGCGATCGCCGCCACCGGTTTCCTGGTCGAGGCGGCCCGGATCGCCGCGACGAATCCGGCCGCAGCGAACGTCTCCTACGTCGCCAACGCGATCGCCCCGTTTTTCCGCGGAGGCGGAATCGAGCCGCTGCTGTCCACCCACCGGGCCCTCTGGTGGATCCACCTGCTCCTCGCCTTCGGCTTCCTCGCCACGATCCCGTTCACGAAGATGTACCACCTGGGCGCCGGCGTGGCGAACATCTTCCTGCGGACCTCCCGCCCGAAGGGAGCTCTCCAGCCGATCCCGGGGATCGAGGAGGAGGAGAAGCCGGGGGTCGTGGAGGTCCGGGACTTCTCCTGGAAGCAGCTGCTCTCCGCAGACGCCTGCACGAAGTGCGGCCGGTGCCAGGACGAGTGCCCGGCGTACGCCGCGGAGATGCCTCTCTCGCCGCGGGACGTGGTCCTGAAGACGAGGGAGCAGATGAGCCGGGACCTCTACTGGAGTCTGGTCCCCGCCGCCGCCGTGCTGGACAAGAAGACCGGGCAACCCGTCGTCCCGGACTTCTCGAAGGAAGTGCTCACCCCGGACGAGATCTGGTCCTGCACCACCTGCCGGGCCTGCATGCAGTCCTGCCCGGTCCTGATCGAGCATATCGACATGATCGTGGACGTCCGCCGCGGATACGTGGCGAACGCGAGGATTCCCGACACGGCGCGCACCGCGCTCCGGAAGATGGGGGACACGGGGAACCCCTGGGGGCTGCCCCAGGATGACCGGGTCCAGTGGACGAAGGGGCTTACGGTCCCGTTCGCCTCGGACACGAAGGAGTTCGAGTACCTCTACTGGGTCGGCTGCGCAGGGGCCTACGACCCGAGGAACCAGAAGGTGACCCGGACGATCGTCTCCCTGCTGAACCGCGCCGGGGTGAAGTACGCAACGCTGGGTCCCGAGGAGTTCTGCTGCGGCGAGTCGGCCCGGAGAATGGGAGAGGAGGGGCTCTTCCAGCTCGGGATGGTGGAGAGGATCCGCGAGCTCTTCTCGACCTACGACGTCCGGAAGGTGATCACCCAGTGTCCCCACTGCTTCAACTCCTTCCGGAACGAGTACCCCCAGTTCGGCGTGAACGTCGAGGTGATCCACCACTCGGTCCTGATCCGGGATCTCGTGGCGCAGGGGCGCCTCTCCCCCGTGAAGCCGATCAACCGGCTGGCGGCGTTTCACGACTCCTGCTACCTGGGCAGGCACAACGACCTCTACGACGCTCCGCGGGAGGCGGTGCTTTCCGTCCCGGGGATCACCCTGAACGAGCCCGACAAGAGCCGTGAGAACGCCTTCTGCTGCGGCGCGGGAGGAGGAGGGATGTGGCTCGAGCTTCCGGGGAAGCGGATCAACCACCTCCGGTTCGACCAGCTGATGCGCACCGGCGCGAACACGACCGTCTCCTCCTGCCCCTACTGCCTGATCATGTTCGACGACGCCGTGAAGTTCCACGACCTGGAGGAATCGGTCCAGGCGAAGGATATCGCGGAGATCGTGGCGGAATCCCTGTAGCGCCGCCCTTCTCGGAAACCGTCCATACAACGAACTTTGCCTTAGTACAATATTATTATTTTGATTGACACCTGTACTTGTATTTGTACAATACTTCTTGTAACCATGGACAACAGGAGCGCCAGTCCCCGGGGAGCGACCTGAACCGATGCCTCCTTCTGAAAAACTCATCCTCACGGATATTTTGAAGAAACGGATCGAATCCCTCGGGTATCCCTCCCTCAAGAAGTTCCACCAGGACCGCCCGGAAATCGGGTTCAGCTACGAGCTCCTCCGCCAGGTCGTGTACGGGGGAAGGGTACCCCGGGCGGAGACGCTCCTTGCGGTCCTCCGGGCGATGCGGTTTCCCCCGTCCCAGGTCCGCAAGATCCTCGAGCTCTGCATCCGGGGGTTTCCGCTGGAGGAACGGCGGGAGCCGGACCCCGCCGTCCGGGGAGATGCGGAGGAGCGGGACCGGGCGGGGAAAGCGATGCGCCAGGAATCCGGGGAGCCCGGGGTTTCCGTTCCTTCGGACAACGGGGAGAGGATCTCCCCGCCCCAGCCGGGCGAGGATCCCGCGGAGATCCTCGCCGGCCTGACGCGATCCCTCCCCAGGATCCCCCGGAGGGGGAACGAGGACTTCTGGGAGACGCTCCACGCGATCGCCCTCCTCGCCGAGAGAAAGGCCTCCCGTCAGGCGAAGCGCGAAGCGGAGCAGCCGCTGCTCTTCGGCAAGGAGCCGGAGGCCGTCTACCATTTCCTGGTCCGGAAGGGAACCGTTCCCTCCTACATGTCGAAGGGAGAGCCGGTTCCACTCTCGTTCGTCGAGGGGATCGAGTACCGGGACCGATTCCGGGGGGCCCTGCTGGGGGCCGGGATCGGGGAGATGCTCGGCCGGCGGTCCCAGGGGTTGTCCCCGAAAGACGTCGAGGCGCTGTTCGGGCGGATCGAATCCTGCGGAGGGCTTGCGGAGGCGGACGCCGGTTCCCCCTCCCTGCTGCTTCTCGCCAGGGTCCTCCTCAGGGAGAAGATGCTCGACCCGGATGCAGCCGCGGCGGCCTACGCATCGGAATCCCGCGGGGGGGGGAGCTCCGGCGGGGAATTCGCGAGAAACCTGCTGGAACGGGGGTACCCCTGGTTCGAGGCGGGAAACCCGGAGCCGAGTTGCGCGCCGGCCGCCCGGATCGCACCGCTCGCCCTGCTGCGCGCAGGGGATTCCCGGAGGATGCGGCTGGAAGCCGGGATCGAGGCCGCGATCACCCATCCTGCGGCGGCTTCCATCGCGGGATCCGTCGCCCAGGCCACGGCGATCGCGCGGCTTCTCCACACACCCGCCGGCGGCCTCGACGTGATCGGGTTCGGCCGCTCCCTCTCCCATGCCGTTTCCGGGATCGAGCCGGACAGGGGAGGACGGGGAAAATCGGGCCGCCCCTCCCCCACCCTCTGGCGGAAGCTCGGGACGGAACTTACGGCGCTGCTGCTGCGGCGAGCGGATATCGAGGAGATCCGGGAGCTGCTGGGAAACGGCCCGTCTCCCCTGGAGGGGATCCCGTTCTCCTGGGCCTGTTTCCTGCGCACGCCGGAGGATTTCGCGGAATCGGTGCTCTCCGCGGTGAACCTCGGCCACAACGCGGAGGGGAACGGGGCGCTGGCGGGAAGCCTCGCGGGGGCCTACCGGGGGGCTTCCGGGATCCCGGACCGGCTTCTCGCAGGGATCCCGTGGAGGAAGGAGGCGGAAGCCGCGGCGGACGCGCTCCTCGCCCTCTCCCGCCGCGAAGCTACCGCATCATGATCTCTTTCGCGATGACCATCCGCTGGATCTGACTCGTGCCCTCGTAGATCTGCAGCAGCTTCGCATCCCGCATCAGCTTCTCCACGGGGTAATCCTTCATGTACCCGTAGCCCCCGTAGATCTGCACCGCGTCGGTGGTAACCCGCATGGCGAGGTCCGCCGCGAAGGCCTTCGCGAACGAGGATTCCTTCGTGTTCCGCTTCCCCTGGTCCAGGAGCCAGGCGCTCTTGTAGGTGAGCAGGCGTGCCGCCTCGATATCCATCGCCATGTCGGCCAGCATGAAGTGGATCGCCTGGTTCATGGCGATCGGGACGCCGAACTGGACCCGCTCCTTGGAGTACTGCATCGCCAGCTCGAAGGCCGCCCGGGCGACCCCGACCGCCATCGCGGCAACCGTGGGGCGGGCGTAGTCGAGCGTCATCATCGCGATCTTGAACCCTTCACCCTCCTTCCCGATCCGGTTTCCGGCGGGAATCCGGACGTCCTCGAAAAGCACGTCCGCGGTGTCGGAGGCGCGCTGCCCCATCTTGTCCTCCTTCTTTCCGGCGGAAACTCCCGGGGTCTCCCGGGGGACGATGAAGGCGGAGAGCCCCTTGTGCCCCTTGGAGCGGTCGGTGGAGGCGAAGACCGTGTACTGGGAGGCGTAGCTGCCGTTCGTGGTGAAGCACTTCCGCCCGTTCAGGATGTAGCCGTCGCCGTCCGGCTTCGCGGTCGTCGCGATCGCGCCGGCGTCGGAGCCGGCCCCCGGCTCGGTCAGGCAGAAGGAGGCATACTGCAGCGTTTCCGCGAAGGGGGTGACGAACCGCTTCTTCTGCTCGTCGGTCCCGGCGATCAGGATCGGCGAGAGCGCCAGCCCGTTCGCGGTCATCGAGGTGGTGATCCCGGAGCATCCCCACCCCAGTTCCTCCTCGATGAGGCAGGCCTCGAGCGCGGAGAGGCCGAGCCCTCCGTACTCCTCCGGGATGAAGCCGGTCATCAGTCCCAGCCCGAAGGCCTTCTCCAGGATCTCCTTGGGGAAGGTCCCCGCATGGTCATGCTCGGCCGCCCTGGGGCGGATCTCGTTCGCCGCGAACTTGCGAGCCATGTCCTGGAGCGCGACCTGTTCCTGGGTCAGATCGAATCCGATCATCTCCGTTCCTCCCTCCGGGTCCCTTCCGCGCAGAGGCCGTCCGCGAAGATCCGGTAGATCTCCGCGGCCGCCTCGGTCGGCAGGTATCTCTTTTTCTTCGAGAGCACGTGCGCCAGCGAGATCTCGTCGAGCGCTCCGAAGATCGCGCGCCGGGCCGTCTTCACGTTCAGGTCCGCCCGGAAGGTCCCGTCCCGTATCCCCTCCTCCAGGATCCCGCCGAGGACGTCGAGATACTCCAGGAACCTCACCGGCACATACTCCTTCATGAACTTGTTGCTCTGGCGCAGCTCGACCTGGATGACCTCGATCAGCCCCGCCTCCCGCACCAGGAGATCCATGTGGTTCTCGATGAAGATCCGCAGGCGATGCAGGGGCCCGGTTCCCTGGGCAACCCGCTCGCGGACATCCGCTACGACCTCACCCATCTTCTCCTCGAACAGGGAAATGAGCAGGTCGTCCTTGTTCTTGAAGTAGAGGTAGATGGTCCCGTCGGCGACGCCCGCGGCCCGCGCGATGTCCGAGACCTTCGAGTTGAAGAACCCCTTCTGCGAGAAGATCCGGATGGCGGCGCGCAGGATCCGCACCCGCTTCGCCGTTCCGCCTCCCTGTGGCCCCCGCCTGGCCATCGCGCCTCCCTTGAATGAACCGTCATTCAATAAAAACGGTACCAAGGGGGGAGGTCGATGTCAAGAGGGTCCGGAGGGCTGCCTGGAAAACGACCGCGGAAACGTTCCTAATCGCGGTACCCGAGACGGGCGGAAAGCTCCTTCCCGGAGCGGACCACCGCGGGGGCGATCGTCTGCTCGATCCGCTCGTCGGTCATCCTGTTGGCGGGACCGGACACGCTGACCGCGCCGATCACCTTGCGGGTGTAGTCGCGCACCGGGGCGGCGATGCACCGGAGCCCATCCTCGAACTCCTCGAGGTCGGTGGCATACCCCCTCTCCCGCATCTTCTCGAGGTCCCGCAGCAGATCGTCGAACGAGCGGAAGGTGTTTTCCGTGTGCCGGGAAAGCTCCTTCCCGAACCGCTTCCGGAGTTCCTCCTCGGAATCGAACCCGACCAGCGCCTTTCCGGCCGCCGTCGCGTGGGTGGGCATGTGCAACCCGAGACGGGAAACGACCCGCACGGTCGAGGAAGTCTCCACCGCGTCGATGTATACGACGTCGTTCCCCCGCAGGAGCGAGATGTAGCTGGTCTCCCCGGAGCTCTCGGCGAGCTCCCGGAGGATCGCCTTGGACTGCTTGAGCATCCCCCTCTGCTGGATGAAGGTCTGCCCCAGCTCGAGGCACTTCACCCCGAGGCGGTAGTTTTCGTTGGCCTTGTTCTGCTCGATGTAGTTGCGAGACTGGAGAGTCGCGAGAATCCGGAACACGTTGTTTTTATGCAGCTTCAGCTTTTTGCTGAGCTCGGTGACCCCCAGTTCGTCGTGCTCCCCCCGAAACTGTTCGAGGACATCGAGCGCGTGGGAAACGGACTGGATGATATAGTTCGACTTGTCACGACGCACCATGGAATTCTCCCCCTGCGCGGGATCCGGATCGAAACAAACAAAACAATGTTACATATATTCTCTGATGCCGATACTGTCAATAGCAAAATGGGAATGGGGGTCCCTTTCGGGAAAGAAACCGGGGTGGAAACGCCACGGTGTGGGCGCAACTCGGCGAACGGATTAAGTTTGTTCGTCGTTTTTCCCGGAGGAATCTCGAGCGCGAACCCGGACTACTTGCCCTTCGGCTTCATCGACTCGAGCAGGGCCCGCATCCGGGTGGTTTCCATCTTCAGGGAATCGCGATAGGGATAGCCGGGGACATTCTCGAGGAGCGCCTCCCAGGCGCGGACCCCTCCCTCGATGTCTTTTTTGTCGTGGATCAGGATGACGCCGAGGTTGTATCGCGACTGCGCGTGGCGCGGATCGGTGGAGATCGCCTTCTTCAGCTCCTCGACCGCCCTGTCGGGGTCGCCCTTCCGCCGGTAGCAGATCGCCATGTCGGTGCGGACATTCGGGTTCCGGGGGTCCAGCTCGAGCGCCTTCCGGTAATGCTCGATGGCCGACAGGTCCTGCCGCGTGTCGAAATAGAGATTCCCGATGTTGATGCGGGCCTGGAGATTGTTCGGGTCCCGCCTCAGGATCTCCTTGTAGTTCTCGATCTCGGCGAGGGCGTTGAGGTGGATCGGCTCCCCCTCCCCTCCCCGCGGAGCCTCCTTCTTCCGGCATCCCCCCGCCACGATCAGGGAAACCAGCGCCACTCCCAGGATCAGGATCCTGCCCGTGCGTAGCGTCATAGAGGCGTCACCTCGTGCGTGTCCCGGCATCGGGAGAGCAGCTCCCGCACCGTTTCCCCTCCCGGCGGGACGGCCCTGTCGGGGGCGATCTCGGCGGCGGGCATCAGGCAGAATCGCCGCTCCCCCAGCATGGGATGTGGGATCTTCAGGTGCGGTTTCCTCATCACAAGGCCGCCCACGAGGAGGATGTCCACGTCGAGCTCCCGGGGGCCCCACCGGGCCGCCCCCCGGCGTCCCCCGGCGCGCTCCACCTCCTTGGCGAACGCCAGCAGCTCCTCCGGCGGGAGGGCGGTCGTCCCCAGGAGCGCCAGGTTCAGGAACCAGGGCTGGTGCGGTCTGCCGCTCGGCTCCCCGGCGTAGATCCCGGAGACCCGGGTCACCTCGACCTCCCGGGAGATCCGGTCGATCCCCTCCCGGAGATGCCGCACCCGGCGCCCCAGGTTGCTTCCCAGGAGCAGGAGAACCTCTTCCGACACCGGCCCGCGATCCCCTTCCCCGGGTTCAGAACCCGATCCGCTTCATCCGGTCGAGCGCCTCCCGGAGCCGCCCCTTCTCCTGCGTCAGGGCGATCCGGACATACCCCTCCCCGCTCCGGCCGAACCCGTTCCCCGGGGTGGTCACGATCCCCGCGTTGGTCAGCAGGTGGGTGCAGAAGGAGGCCGAGCCGTATCCCTTCGGCACGGGGATCCAGACGTAGAAGGTGGCCTTCGGGTCGACCGGGTCGAGCCCCAGCGCGCGCAGTCCCGGGACCAGCAGGTCCCGCCGCTCCTGGTAGACCTTCCGGATCGCTTCCGCCGCCGCGTCCCCCTCCGTCAGCGCGGCGATCGCCGCCCCCTGGATCGCCTGGAACACGCCGCTGTCCACGTTCGTCTTGACCTTCCCGAGCCCCGCGACCAGGTCGGGGTTCCCCACCGCGAACCCGATTCTCCACCCGGTCATGTTGTAGGTCTTGGAGAGGGAGTGGAACTCGATGCACCGCTTCTTCGCCCCCGGCAGGTCGAGAATGCTCATCGGCTTCTCGTCGCCGAAGTAGATCTCCGTATAGGCGACGTCGTGCGCGACGATCAGGTCGTGCGCCTCCGCGAAGCGCAGCACCTTCCGGTAGAAGGCCCGGTCCGCCACCGCCGAGGTGGGATTGTTCGGGTAGTTCAGGAAAAGGATCTTCGCCTTCCGCAGCGCGGAGGCGGGAATCCGCTCCAGTTCGGGGAGGAACCCGTTCTCGCGCAGCAGGGGGAGGAGGTGGGACTTCCCTCCGGCGAACATCGTGGCGATGTGGTAGACGGGATACCCGGGGTCGGGGACGAGCACGACATCCCCCGGGTTCACGAAGGCCATCGGGAAGTGGGCGATCCCCTCCTTCGAGCCGATCAGGGCGACCACCTCGGAGGCGGGATCCAGCGCAACGCCGAACCGCCGCCGGTACCACTTTGCCGCCGCGTCCCGGAAGGCCGGGAGCCCCTCGTACGAGGGATACCGGTGGTTCGCCGGGACGGCCGCCTCCCGCTTCATCCGGTCCACGATGAATTTCGGGGTCGGGCGGTCGGGGTCTCCCACGCCCAGGTCGATGATGTCCATTCCGCGGGCCCGGACTTCCTGCTTCTTCCGGTCGATCTCGGCGAACAGGTAGGGCGGAAGGGCCTGGATCCGCCCGGACAGGGTAAATCGGGTCATCTCTGCGGTGTCTCCCTTGATTGGTTTTCGTTACTGCGCGACGATCCGGTTCGTGAGCCTGCCGATCCCCTCGATCTCGACCGTCATCTCGTCGCCCACCTGCACGGGGCCCACGCCGGGGGGAGTCCCCGTCGCGATGACGTCGCCCGGGAGGAGGGTCATGACGTGCGAGATGAACTCCACGAGCCGGAACACCGAGGCCCCCATCTCCCGGGTGTTCCCGTCCTGGCGCACCACGCCGTTCACGGTGCAGCGGACGGAAAGCCCGGACGGGTCCAGCTCCGTCTCGATCCAGGGCCCCAGCGGGGCGAAGGTGTCGAACCCCTTCGCGCGGGCGTAGAGCCCGTCCTTCGCCTGGAGGTCCCGGGCGGTCACGTCGTTGATGCCGGTGTACCCCAGAATCACCGAGGGGGCTTCGCTTTCCCGTACGTCCTTCGCCCTCTTCCCGATGACGACGGCCAGCTCCGCCTCGTAGTCCACGCGGCGGGAGGCGGCCGGGTAGACCACGTCCCCGCCGGGACGGTTCAGGGCGGAGGGGGCCTTGAGGAAGATCAGCGGCTCCTCGGGGATCTTCTTCCCCATCTCCTTCGCATGGTCCCGGTAGTTCAGCCCCACCGCGACGATCTTCGTGGGAGCGACAGGGGCGAGAAGGCGGACCTCCGAAAGACGCCGGACTGCGCCCGTTTCCCGGATCCCGTCGAACGGGGCTCCGTCGATCTCCCGGACGGTCCCCCCTTTCGGGTCGACGATTCCGAACGAAATCCTTCCGTCCGATTCGTACCGCCCGATCTTCATCCCGTTACAGCCCCAGCACCGATTTCATGTCATAGAGGCCGGCGGGCCTGCCGAGTACCCAGCCGGCTGCACGGACCGCCCCTCTCGCGAAGGTGTCCCGGCTGTGCGCACGGTGGGTGATCTCGAAGCGCTCCCCGATCCCGCCGAAGATCACCGTGTGCTCCCCCACGACGTCTCCCGCCCGGACCGCGAGGACCCCGATCTCCCGCTTCGTGCGCTCCCCCACGATCCCCTGCCGGCCGTAGACGCCCGCCTCCCGCATCTCGCGCCCCAGTGCGCCTGCCACCGCGTCGGCCAGCCTCACCGCCGTGCCGGAGGGGGAGTCCTTCTTGAAGCGGTGATGGACCTCGACGATCTCCACGTCGAACTCCTCTCCGAGGGTCCGCGCGACGTCCGCCGCCACCTGGAACATCAGGTTCACCCCGACGCTCATGTTCGGGGAGAGGACGCAGGCGATCCACTTCGCCGCCTCCCGGATCTCCCCGGTCTGCTCCGGCGAGAGCCCCGTGGTCCCGATGACGATCGGCTTCCCCGCGGAGGCCGCCTCCCGCGCGTGGCCGACGGAGGAGGCGGGATGGGTGAAATCGATCGCCACGTCCGCGCCGGCGATCGCCCCGGGAAAATCCGCCGTCACCGGGATCCCGGCCTTCCCCGCCCCCGCGGCCTCGAAGGCGTCCCGTCCGAGCATCGGGTGCCCCGGCGTTTCCACCGCGGCCGCGAGGGAGAACACGCGGGGGCTGCCCGCGAGCACCGAGAGGATCGCCTTCCCCATCCTCCCCATCGCGCCGCACACCACGACCTTCGCCATGCCCGGGTCTCCTCCCCTAGTGTACCGTCTCGTAAATAGCTTGAGGCACCGAGAGCGTCGATGCGCCGCGCCAGCGAGGCGCGCGACTGAGGATGGCGGGGGACACTCTTTGTGTGATCAGCGAGAAAACCAAGAGTGTCCCCCCCTGCGCAAGAAGCGCAACGAAGCTGGCGCGAGGGGCCTGTCCCCGGAAGGGTCGGCAGCCGAGGCGAAGCGGATGCGCCGTCAGACCGCGAAGGACGACCGAGCACGGCGAAGGCGTACTTCCGGTACGCCGAGCCGGGCGCAGGGAGTCCGACAAAGGGCTGGCGGTGCAGACCGAGCCGCAGGCGCCGGTCGCCAGGGCTGCCTTTTCTGCTGCGACAAGCGATCCCCGGGCTGCGTCGGGCGTGCTCGTCGCTCGCTTGTGCGGCGTACTGACCGTACGCCTCCGCGCTCGCTCCTGCGCTTGCCCGCCTCGCCTCGGGTCTCCCTTGTCTCGCGACGAAACCCTTCCGGGGAC